>CAMQTJ010000078.1 GCA_947037125.1 uncultured Holdemania sp. | reverse complement strand
CATTATCATAGCTATCTTTTGTAATTTTAGCATTGGTAAAAGACCAAGATAGTAATTCATTATCTTCGTCATAATCGATTTTATTTGATTTTACCTGTAACTGTATATCAACTGTAGCATCATTTAGGCATTTAGCACTTTGCAGTACCATCAGTAATGGACAGCCAAATTCTTCTAAGTCACCTATAATTCCTGCAGCATTATGTTGATCATAAGCAATACCAACTAATTTAATGTCATATTCATCAATTAATTCCTTTAAATGCTTAATAATGAATTTATAGTCATTAATATAATCATCACTTCCACCAGTAACTGTTATTAAGCCCATATCTTCCCATAAATCATAAGGTGCAACATCACTTTCAATATGTTCTTCTAATCTACCTCGTGGCATAAATGATTGTGCGTAAAAGTAATTCTTTTTTATTTCATTATCAAAATATTCGAACTCTAAAGCCAATGTAGTTAAATCGCCTGAACTTGATAAATCTATTCCAGCAATAGCTTTTGAACCTCTAAAATCTTCTAATTTTCTTTTAGAACCACACTCTTTCCATTTTTCAACATTAACAAATTTATCTTCGCCACCATTGTGCCATAAATTCATAGATCGTGTAATGAAGTTTCTTAAAGTCATACCACCCATGTCTTTTGCAGTAGTTCTTTCTGATTCCAATGATTCAATACCTTCAACATCATCAAATAGTAATGGATTAGCTTTTCCATAATTTGAACTATCCATGATATCGTCACCTTTATCAAGGCAATAGATATCAACAAACATATCATCAGCAGTTGTAATATTTTCAAGTATCTTTACACAATAACTATCCATTTCATAACAAAATGAATTAAGCTTGTCACCTCTTGTAGTTATCATTGATACTAGTGTTTCGTACATACCTCTTGTACCATCTTTTAAAGACTGATAGACCTTGTTATCTTTGTGTTGATGTATTTCATCAATAGATGCAAACAAGTATCTAAAACCTTCATCAATGGCTCTCTCTCTTGATATGGCTTCTATTTCACAATTTGTATTTTTCGCAATGATTGTAGAGTTGTATTCTTTTATTTTGAAGTATTCACTTAGGTCCTTATCACCTTTGATAAAATTGGCCATTGATTGCCAGGCAAGTTTTGCTTGTGGTTGTTTTGTAGCAGCACAACAAAGTTTACCATTTGAATATCCTGAAAAAGCACTTGTATATGTACCTTCAATACCATTTAGAAATGTCTTACCATTTTGACGTGCCATTGATATGTATGATCTGCGAAATCTTTTTTTATTAGCTCTTTTTCCAGTAGAAAAGGTTTTACCATTAATTTTATAATTTTTCTTATAAACCCATCCATGCCTACAACCTAATATGAAACATTGAAATGGTTTTAGCTTAACAGTTATTTGTTCAAACCCTTCAATAATTGTAAGACTTTCAGCAAAATCAATTAGTTCTTTTGCTTTTTTTGCATCATACTTAAATTTATATTCATCACTTTTTGATTTTTCTAAATCATCAAGATGTCTTTGACATGATAATTTATGTAACTTACCCCAACGTTTTGATTTATCATTAACAACATCTATCGCATGAGCAGTTACTCTATCAATTTTCAAACTTGCCAAACTTGTTTTTCTTCTCTTCTGGTTTAACTGGAGGTAATGATAATTTCAGTCTGGAAGTCACTGTTAAACCTAAATCCATAGCAGAATTACGTAATTGTTTGAAGTAATTATCTTGTATTTTTTGCAGTTTTTCATAGTTTTCATTGATAAAATCATCAATTATTACATCAGTTTCGCGCATTTTTGCACTTATTTCGATATAATTATCTTTAGAAATAATATATCTTGCAAGTGTATCAACATCAAGATTTGTTATAAGATTTACCTTAATTAATTCACTAGAAATTAGCTTAAATTCCTTTTTCTGTTTTGTCGATAAATAGCGTGGTGGTAACACTTTATCGCTATCAGCACGTATTTCATTAGTGGTTCTTTCTTCAATCTCTTTTTTGGTTAAATTCTTCTTACCTTTTTGAACCAAAATATCAATTGGTTGTTTGTTTCTTCCCATGATTTCTCCTTTCAAACTTATAAAGGGAGTTTTTGCTAGAGTGTCACCCATTTACACCGGTAATTCCCATTTTCTTGTACTTTTTCACCCACCCCTCTATAAGTTAAGAAGATGGCCGCTTTTTTTTCTTTTGAAATCTTCCATGAATTCTGTTGTGACAATCATGACAAACTGCGTATAAATTTCTATAATCAAGTCGCTTATTGAAGTCATCATCTATCCCAACGATATGATGAACGTCTGTAGCAAACTTAACTTCACTCATACTTTTCTTTCCATTCTTATAATCTGCATTACAAAGTTGACATTTATATTGAACTTCTTGTAACTTCTTTTCTTTTAACATCTTCCACTCTGTAGAATTGTAGAACTTAACATGTTCTGGATTACGTGCACGATCATACTTTTCATTATATTTTTTATCATATAATTTTTTATTGACCATCTTCTTTAGCTCTACAGCCTTGCGACAATCATCACAGTAACGTTTAGGATAATTAATCAATGCACCACACTTTGAACAATGCTTAATGATCATGTTTTAAATAAGCTATTACCTCTGCCTCTAGTCGCTTAGATA
The DNA here is from genome assembly GCA_947037125.1 of uncultured Holdemania sp. Taxonomy (GTDB): domain Bacteria; phylum Bacillota_I; class Bacilli_A; order Erysipelotrichales; family Erysipelotrichaceae; genus RGIG1896. Next base: position 7,244 of record CAMQTJ010000078.1, on the reverse strand, counting down.
CTAATTCATGTATTTCTTTATCAGACCAACTAAGGACACTCATACCAATTGCAATAAATATATTAAAATCTTTAATTGTAATAGTGAACATAACATTACTATTGCTTTCATTAACTACATATTTAATATCACTTATTTTTTTATATGTAGCACGTAACTTTGTAGTTAGTTGTTTAATATTATTAATACTTAATTCATTTAATATCATTTATATATCCTCTTATTACTTTCTTTATATTGTTTTAACCATTTTAAATATAAATAGCAATGACCTGAGTCTTTACAATTTGTATTATATTTACAATGTTTACATGGTGATTTACTCATTTAATCACTTCCTTTCTTAATTTGGACGTAAAAAAAGACACTGTTAGGTGTCTTTTTGATGTTAATTATTTTGATTTCGTAAGTGTCGTTGCATTATTCAAATCTAAAATATGCTGTGAAATATGTTCTTTTATCTCTATAATCCCTTTATTTACTTCCTGTATTAAATTATTATAATGTGCATTTTCTTCAATAGATATTGAAAAAATATATTGATTAAATTTATCGAAGCTCCCATTTCTTTCTTCCAAATTTTCTATATATTTATATAAACCCCTTAGCTCCCTGCATTTCAAAAGTATCGAAGAAGATATAATCTCTGAACTTTCAATAATTGATTCACTTTCATCAAATAGTAATGGTGCATATTGATTTAATAGGTGATAATCCAATTCAATTGCAGTAAATGTCATAATTTGTTCTTTTATACAATCAACCCTTTTCTCTACTAAAGGTATTTCTTTTTGTTTTATTTCTAGATGAATAATATACTCAATGGCAACTAATTTATTCAACATAGTTTTATTTGAATCAATCATTTCTCTTCTATATTCTAATAAATTTAAATTCAATTCCTTTTCATTTTGCTTATAAAGCCTATCATCTGACTTCTTAGCTTGCCTCATCAACATAAAACTAAGAAATAAAGTTGAGGACATAGAAAATAAACTTATAACGATGGCCAGTAAATCACCATTGCTATTTACATTTAACCAATTACCATCATTATACAAAATTAATATCGCAATTAATACTGCTATTAATATAAAAAATGCTATTAAAAATGATGATATTAAAAATCCCCATTCAATCCTATTCTTTTTATTTTTAAACATATCATCCACTCCTTATCCTATACATTAAAAATCAATCAATATATACTATTTTAATTGTTTATCTTTAAACACCAATTCAAATTACATGCTAACGTTTGAATAATTACATTAATATTTTTTACCTCTGTGTGTATTTCATCTAAACTTTTTTTCACTATATTAATATTTTCTACTGAATCTTCTGATTCATAACTTAGATTACAATTTTTCATGACAATATTCAGCGCATTAATATAATCTATAAATATTTGTGTGTATTTAATAGCATAATTAATTTCTTTGTTATCTTCAATCATATTCGGAAAAATTAAAATTGCTATAATAATTGCATTAAAATATTCATCTTTCATTTCATTTAATTTAGCTAATTCTACGTCTAATGAGTCAACCAATAATTTTAATGGTGCAAGTTTATACTTTTCATTATTTTGATCAGAAAAAACTTCTATATTTATAAGTATTACCATTAATTTTTCTACTAAATTAATAATTTCAAGTCTATTCTTCAATAGAGCTATATTATTTTGTTCAACGATCAAATTATTAGTTTTTACATTCATTTCTTCTGTCATTTTTAATGATGCAGATTGATAATTCTCTTGCAACAATTTCATAGATTCTTGTAAATCTGTTTGCTTTTTATTATTAATTTCTGTTTGTTTGATAATATACCAAGTCAAAAAGATTGTAGCAACAATTCCTGTAATATTTATCCAATCACTTGGTTCTAACATACTTATTATAATGGTTATATCTTCATTTGTCATAATTATTTCCCAAAGCCCATTCCAATTCTTTTACATCATCTTCGATATTTCGTGCATATTTGTTTACGTCAAATACTAGCTTATCTTTAAATATATCTGATCTGTTTACTCTTGTTGATTGATCAAGAATTAATGAAAAATCGACTTTTTCCACAAATAAACAATTTTCATCATCATTATATTTCAGACTAACTTCACAATCAAATATTGGTTCATGTTCTTCATTAATATAAGTTGATTCAAGATATATATAATCTTTATCTTCACTATCCCAAATTTTATTTTCATCGTCATAATAACTACATTCGGCAAATATATTACAATGACTCTCAATTGTTAAAGAAATACTTGATTCAACTATTTTATCCATAGATAAAAATTTAACACTTAATATACTTGCTTTAACTATTTCTGTATTTATAAAATCGTATCCATTCATATATCCTTTTCTATCATAATCATTTCCATCAATTTCAATATTATTATTATCTAAGATTTTATCCTTTATTTTATCACCAATTATCTTGAATGCTTTTTCAGAATTAATATATTGTACAACAGTCTCGTAAATACTTTTTTGCTGTTGATTTATTATATCAAATATATCCTTCAATTTATCAAAAGTTTTAAATCCTTCTATATTAGAAAATGATTTACAAAAACCCTTGTCATTACTGACGATATATAAAGGACATTTAATACCGAAGTCCATCTTCAATTTAGAAACCATTAAAGCATCTGGAAATTCATTTCTCTTACTTTCTTTATTTTCAAATGGTAATGTATAATTAAAGTAATCATTAACTATTTGATTACAATCAACCGATTTACTATCCAAAATAATAGCTTTGGAATTCAACAAAAAATTATCAAAAACTAAATTAAGTTCTTCTTTTAATGCTTTTTTATTGATTCTATTGAAAATATGAGAAATAGAACTTTCCATTACTAAATTTTCTGAAATTTTTTTAAAATGTTCTTCTCTTTCTTTGTTTATAGCATTACAAAGATGAGCAGCTTTCTTATTTAAATGTTCTCTCACTTCACCCTCAACTATATGACTAATATATAGCTTTATTTTTTTCTCATTGACATAATCTATTAACAAATTTAATACCCCATTTGAACTAAAATCATATTTTGAACTGTCAAATATATTCGAATCTATAAATAAAGAAATTGGAAATTTTATCATTATGAATCCTCCCTTTTTATATCGATGTAAATCACTAATATATACATTATACTCCATTTTCAATAATTGTTCTTTATATAATATAAAAAAAACACCAAATAAATTGAATTATTTAGTGTCAATTGTTGCTTATTCCTATTATATCATCTTTTTTTGTGATACATGTATCATTTATTATAAATTACAGACAATCTCCTAGATAACGTATCTTTAGATAAAAATAATATTTTTGATATTGTCCTAAGTCCTAGTTTGTCCCAATAATGATATTCCAGCAACTTTACATCATCATCATTTAGCAATTTTAAAAATGACTCCACTTTTTTAACTTTATACAAATAATAATCACGTTGTTTAACAAGATCACTTTCTCTTTCAATTAGATCACAAATATTATTCTTATATATTATTGTACCACGTTGATATTTTGCTTCATCTTCACTTTTTATATGAGGCGATTTAATCGTGTTTCCACTAAGCTCTTCTGAAACTAAGAACAACATATCTTCTAAGTCCATTAGCTTTCCAAGAGAGTGTCTGAACAACTTTAAATCCTGTTTAAGTTCTTCGATATCCTTTGAAATCATCATAACACTACTTAACCTCTGTAATTGAAGTTATTACATCATCAATTCTAGTAATTTTAACAAGTCTTCCAATCGCTATAAAATTAAAGTCATTTTTGTTAATATGCTTACCATCTGCGTATGTGTCTAGTTTATTTTCACTAGACATTATATAACTGTTCAGAACTGTAGGTTTATCCTTGTAGTTATATATTTTTCTAGATATCCCTCGAACTACGTAATCAAATCTAAGTCTATGTAAATTTGCTAAATCTTGTACGCCAATAGTTTTTATAATATTTGTCATTGCTTTTACCTTTGCTTTCTATGGCAACCTTACGCCAAGTATACCTAAATAATTTTTAATTACCCTATAATCATTTTTTGCATTTTCATATAACTCACTTATATTATTAAATACATTTGTTTGATCAGTTTCTCTATTACCATCTTTTTTTAACGATATAAAGAAAAACTTATCCAATTTAATATTATATATAATTCTTGTTTCATCAATATCATTACCTTGATTTAAGATATATTCATAATCATAAGTTGGTGATGTACATCTAAAACCTACGCTTGCTAAGTTAGCTATTTTAACTACTTTCTTCATCATTTCCCTTTCATTTAACGTGTATTTTTATGTAACATAACCCAACATTATATTACATTAACATAAGTGCTATATGACCTTTATTAAAGCCATATAGACACATTTTTTTAATTTAATACTTTTGCACTTTTTCTAGCATGTATTTTCATCATTATTTAATGAAGTTAATACTATATGCTTACCATCTTTAAAATCAATAATATAAAGATACGTTCCTTTTTTAACACCTAAAGAACAATTAGTTGTAAGTGCTGCTTTTTTAATAATGTCTGTAAAAACTTTTGCTCTATGTTCAGCACTGCAGTTTCTTATGATAATACCAATTGGATATAATACTAATGATAGAATTATCTTTATCGCTTTGTTAGTTGCAGTATCTTTAGATTTAGTTATCATGCACGACCTCCAGCACTATTGATTTTTTGAATATTTCAAATGATTCATCTATTTTTTTAGGTGATAACCCTATAAGTTTCAAAAGATGGTTAATTTCTATGTCAAGCAGTTTAATATTTGTAAAATCTTCAACAGTAAGATATTCTTTACTATTATTAAATTGATAAGCATATTCATGCACCCCATCAATTTGTGGTTCTATTCTACGTACATCGGTGATTGTTAAAATTGTTTCACCATAGATATGATCATTAGTTTCTATTGTGTCACCTACTACCAAAGGCACATATAGCTTATTTTCCATAATCAACACCAACAACAGAACACGACTTTTCATCATCAATAATCGGCTTTTTAATAACGGTATTATATCTTTTTCTATCAATGAATTTTACTTCAGTAGGCTTACATTCATGTATCGTTCCATCTTCATGCTCGATAATTGCAATAGTATGTTTAAACTGTCCACCATTATGTCCCCCTATAAGCATTGATGGAGCTACAACGTATGAAACATCACTCCATTTATGAAACAAACAACTTTTATTATTTACTACGCAACTCCTTACTTCACTTTTATTAAGCATTTAACTCCTCCCTATTATTTTTTAATGGACACCATCTCAAACTGGTTTTAGGAAGTCTATATCCAATAAATTCTACAGATTTACTAATGCGAATTTTTCTTTTTTCTTGATAATCTTTTGCACTTTTATTAATGTTTGGGTGCCTGCAGATTATTTCGCTCGATATACTATTCCTATATCTACAATCTTTACAATTCAAAATTTTTCCTCCTTGGTGTATTACCCCAATCTATTTGCTGGCCGCATCCACAAACATTATTATTATCGTTTAATGTTCTTACACATGCACCGCAACAAGGACAAACACCAATAAGTCCATAATCAGTTAGTGTTATTCCCTTCACTAGTGTAGATACTTGTTTACTTAAAGCTACTTCAACTATAGCTACGGTTATTGGCTTAAAATTATCCTTAGTAAAGCAGTTTAGATTTATTGCGCCAACATTCACTATTTTTATATTACTGCAATTATTATGAACTCCGTTTGCATCGTATGTTTTACTATAATATTCTAATTTAGAAATAATACTAGAATTCCAATTGAAGATTATTTCTGTTTCTTTTTGATTCGGCATTGAAAGCTCAACATATACATCATGCTTATTATTACGAGCTTCAATAAATACTTCTTTGAGTTTATTTAAAATCATTATCATTTTTACCTTCTCTTCCTATTTTGTATCGCACAACTAATAAAGTAACCTAAACTAATGCATCCTATAATGCGCCACGGTACTTGTTGAATTAATTCAATCATTTAGCTATCTCCTTATTTTGTGTAGCAAGTAATTCATTCATGCCTTTTTTAATAATTTCATGATGTATGGAATTTATATTTCTATTACCACGAATCTGTAATATTTTTTTGTTTTTCAAATCAAATTCTATTGTTTCTAGAGGTTCTTGTGGTTTAGTGATATCTCTTGCAAATATAATGAATTTTGTTTGATCTGCATGCCTTTTTATATATCCATGTCCGAAGTTACCTACGCAATGAGTAAGTGCTTTACCCTCTGCAATAACCTCATTTGCATTTTTAGGTACCAAATAAATAATATTTTTGTATGTCATATTATTTATGCTATTTAATTTTTTCAAAGATTTTTTGAAGCCAACTAATGTATCATTGATTTCTTTTTCTCTTTTCTCCATTAATATTTTTCTTTCCTCGATTTGTCTTTTATCATAAGCTTCCATCTTCAATAAATTAATTTGATTAATTTCTGCTGTCATAACAGTATGTCTTTTCGCAATATTTTCATCATTTGGCATAAGCCAATATTTATCTGTAGTATCTTTTTCTAAAAATAAACAATCGTTAATATAATCTCTATACATTTGCTTATCTTTAAGATTTTTATAATACATAAAGAAATTAGGATAAAAACGAAGGGTGCTTAATGAAACTTTAATTTCTCTAGCTAGTGCCTTAAGTTGATTATAATCATGTACAGACACCTTATTTTTATAAGCGATTTGATTTATCAATAAAGATGCGCTCTTATCATAAGTGTCATGCTTGCATTTAAATTTCTGTAAAAAGTTTTTACCATTGAAATTTACTTTTTTTAATTGATTATAATCGTGAATTCCGCATTTAACCATTTGCTCAATTCTCGGTTCAATTCTTATTGCAGAAATAAAATCCATATTAATTAGAAAACCACCTTCAAAACTTTTATAATATTTGTAATATTCAAAATCGTATTTTTTATATGTATTCATATCGCAAGAGTCTGGGTAACAATCCCACTTATCCATCCATATATCACCTTTAGCAAAGCTACATTTAAACCCATACATTGGTGTAAAATCAACTGACCTGATTAGACAATCACTACTATTTTGAACGACTCTAGCGCACTCATACACGCCGTTTCTTTTATTAATTGCAAATACTCTTTTCACTACATTTCCATTTACAATTTCTAAAAAACTTGCAAATGTCGCTCTA
>CAMQTJ010000077.1 GCA_947037125.1 uncultured Holdemania sp. | reverse complement strand
AATTTTTTTCTCTATCTGTGCTAAATATTCAGGTTCTTGTAGCATCATTGCTTTTGGAAGAGTATCGGGCATAACTGACATAAATTCATCACACTGGCGCATAGGAAGATTGGCAAAGCCACACTCGTTTTCTGCATAAACACTTGGCTGTGACACAATTATTTCGCTTTCAAGGTAGGTAAGTAAACAAGTGTCGTTCTTTTTAGAAAAATTGTGTAAATAATTTAGTTGATCTTTTGTAATATCGGCCGAAAATATCAGTTCATTTATTCCATAATTTATAATTCTACCACCATTAAATGAAATAATATATCCTGTTTTTAAACTAAGGTTTAGATGCTTTGCAATGTTAAGCATACCAGAAGTTGGACGACCAGAGCAAGTACAATATGTACTCCTTATTCCTGTGCTTTTTCAATTGCAATTTTTGTTTCGTTGTGAAGTGTTCCATCCGGAAGTAAAAGGGTATCATCAAGATCTAATGCAATAAGTTTATAATTCATATGTATATAACCTTTCTTTTATGTATAATTGATTAATATATTTTTGTTCTTATAAAGAATACCCTAGTAATGGCAACTTGACAAGCTATATCTTTAAATATTTAAACGATCATCTTTCGAATATAATAATGTTTAATATAAAGAAATAAATTTGATCGTAAATTGCATATTTCATGAAATTTATTAGGTGAATAAAACTAAAGTAATAAAATATTCAAAGAATTAAGTATATAAGGAATTTAGCAAAGGATTTAAAAGTGAATGTGTTATCTTTAGTTGCAGTATTAATAAAATTTTAGAGTAAAACAGTTTACTTCCACAGTAAAATTAGTATTTATTATGAAATAAACTGTGATATTACTAATATAACTGCAATAAGTACGACATTAAATTATTAAATTTATTATTTTAAAAGACCATTGACTTTGATATAGGTATTATTATAGAATGTGTAATATTATTTTCAAATGTTATAAGCAAATCAAAAATATTTATTGTTTAAATTTGATATGTGTTTTGAGTTTGGTAATTAAATGACTAATTCACACTATATAGACATTATTATCATGTAAATGATATAATAGGAAAAATACTTGATCGAGTTTAGAAACTAAAAATTTTAAATGTATTTATTGTATCTGAATTTTATAATTCATTATTGGAGGGATCAAAATGAAAATTACTGCATTGGTAGAAAACATAAGTTATGGTGAGTTAAAAGCAAAACATGGTTTGTCATTATATATCGAAAGTAAAAAACATAAAATATTGTTTGATGTAGGTTCAGATACTACATTATTTAAAAATGCACAAATAAAAGGTGTAGACCTTTCATCTATTGATATAGTTATTATTTCACATGGACATATCGACCATGGTGGAGCTTTGAAAGATTTTCTTAGAATTAACACTTCAGCTAAAATATACATACAACGAAAGGCATTTATTTCACATTACAATAAACTTGGTTTTCTTAAAATAAATATAGGACTTAATAAAGAACTTGAAGGTCATTCACAAATTATATTAGTTGATGGTGATTTTCAAATTGATGATGAATTATCATTATTTACAGTTTCAGATAAACGTAAATGTCACTCTAATGTCAATGATGCACTATACATGTCCAATAAGAAAGATGATTTTACTCACGAGCAAAACTTAATTATATCAGAAAAACAAGTAGCGCTTATAATGGGATGTGGTCATGCAGGGGTTGTAAATATTATGAATAAAGCAATAACTTATAATCCAATGACATGTGTTGGAGGTTATCACTTTTTTAATCCTATAACTCGTAGAAGTGTTCCAGTAACATTGCTTGATGAAGTTGTTCAAAAATTGAAATCATATCCACAAGTGAAATTTTATACTTGCCATTGTACAGGAAGAAAATCATTTCTTTATTTATCAAAACAATTACCAAATATGAATTATTTATCTTGTGGTGAAAGTATTATAATTGATTGAATGAATAGGATACAACTAGTATGCTAAAATAAGGAAAAGATAGAATTATATCATTATATTTGTAACAGGAAATAGTAAAAGGAGATGAAAATAATAATGGGTCGCCAATTTGAGATTTTAATATTTTTGCTAAAAAACAAAAAAACAACATACAAGGAACTTTCAGTGATATTTGAGGTGAGTAGCAAAACAATTGAACGAGATATAAATTTCTTGTCATCAATGGGCGTTCCTATTTTTTGTTTGCAAGGAATCGGTGGAGGTGTATTTATTGATGAAAAATACAAACTAACAAAAAGTTTTTTTACAAACGAAGATATACATCATATTGTTTTAGCTTTAACAGCTTTTGATAGTATAACTGAAAAATCTTATAAGGATTCAATAGTGAATAAACTGTGCCTAATTGCACCAGAGCTAACAACTCTGTTTGAAAAAGATGCAAAGGACTATTTCGTTGTTGATTTAGTTGAAGAAAAGATTGACGTAGATACTAACATTATGGAAAGTATAAATCAAAGTTTAGATTATGAAATTCTAATTTCTCTTATTTTAGCTAATCAACAACTTACAGTTGCACCTATTAGCTATGTGTTAAAGAATGATGGAATGTATCTATATTGTTTTGATATCAAATATATGCTAATTAAAATCAGTGATATTAAAGAATGTATTGTATCATCATGTGAATTTAATAGAGATTTTATATCCTATAATAATAATAAAAATAATATCATCTAAACTAGACGTCATATGTCGTGTTTAGATGATATTATTGATTATGGAGGCTAATTAAATGATTAATATCTATGAACAAAAGTCTATAAACAAATTATTATTAGCTTTTTCAATACCAGCTATATTTTCTCTAATGATAGAAATATCTACATCAGTTGTTGATACTATCTTCGCTGGTAATATTGGTATACAAAGTGCAGATGCACTTACAGCTATGGGAATTTTATCGCCACTCTTGGCTATTTTTACTGCGATCCAAACTCTATTTTCAGTGTCTACTGCTATTATGATTGCTAAATATCTTAATGATCATAATAGGCGTGACATGTATTTTAGCGTAGGATTCATTTTGTCTTTTTTGATTGCATGCATCACATCAATTTCATTTTATATATTGATGAATCCTATTTTAAGGATGCTAGGAGCAGAGAATAATGTCTTTATTTTGGCAGAACAATATTTAAAAATTCAACTTATTAGTAATGTTTTTAGTTCTTTGGGATATACATTAACTGGTTGTATAAGATCATTTGGTTATCCGAAAATTGAGGCATTTATTATTAGCTTATCTGTTTTAATCAACATTGTTTTTAACACAATTTTCACATTTGGATTTGCACTAGGTATTATTGGTATTTCATTAGCAACTTTAGTCAGTGAGTTTGTATGTGCAACAATAGCCTTTATGTGGTTGAAAGATAAAGGGTATTGGTTTAAGAAAACAGAAATAAATGGAAGAGAATTTTTTAAAATTTCATTTGAAATGTTTAAAATAGGGATAGCTCAAACACTAATACAAGCACTATCTGGCGCTACTGGATTTTTTATAAATGCAAGACTTTTAACTTTTGGTAATCTGTCTCATATTGCAACATGGAATGTAGTTCAAAAAATATATATTTTAATGCTAATGCCCATAGTTGGATTAACTCAAGGTGCACAAACAATACTTGCTTATTTTAGTAGAAATTCTAGTGATGATAAAATAATAAAAACAACAAGGTTAACTATGATTTATTGTGCAATATATGGTTTAATCTCAGCAATATTTATAATGCATTTTGACGAAAATATAGTATCATTATTTGGACTTTCAAATGATTTTACTATAATTGCAGTAAAAATAATAAAGGTGGTATTTGTAACATTTCCACTAACAGGAGTATTATATACTAATATGACTTTGTTGCAAGTAACAAAAAGAGAGGTGACATCTGTTATCCTCATTTTAACAAGGCAAGTTTTTTCTATCATCCCACTTGTTATCGTGATGCCAATTATTGTTTCAACATTAAATACAACTATTTCTCCTGTTATGTCAATTTTTTTTGCAATCCCCATCGCAGACATATTTTCTGCAATTATTGCCATGTTAATTTTAAGGAAAAAGACACATAAATTTATTGATTAAATTATCATATTAAATAATATTAAGTAAGCATAATAACCATTACTATAAGTACGAATATACAATATGCTCAAGTAAAATAAAATAAAAACCAAACACGAAAACATTTAACAGCTAAAATCTGTGAGTAATTGGATGCTACATTATATTATATTATAACACAAACATTATCATATTCGAATCATATAAATCAGGTTTAACTGTTTTTATTTATATTTATCATAACGATTTGTTATGATATAATTAATTAACATTAGTTTCTACATTTTAACTATGTCAATCCAATATGTCTTGTAGATTATAAAAGACAAAATAATATTTATTTTAAAAAATGAAAGTAGTAAAACTAGGGTATCTTAAATGTACAGAAATTCGTAAATTTAAGTTAACATTTATATTAGGCAATAATAGAGTTAATATAGAATATTTATACAATTGAAAATTAATTAATTATTTTAATGAATGTGAAGTTATGAATAGCAAAATACAAAGAGGGCTAATAATTTTTGTTGGTTTTATTGCGATTGTATTTCTGCATTAATTAAAGATGGTAGATATTTTATTGTTAAAGCCAAGTAAAATATGTAATGCAACTAATGACAAATATTTATTACAAAATAAGTAAAATGAAACAGAGTATAAAAAAAATAATCGCTTATTATCTAAAATAGATGATTGTTTTAAATACTTTGTATTTGATTTTTAATGCTAGCATATATACATTCTTTATATGGCTAGGTAAATAAATTTGTATTTTTAAATTTATATTAAGCGAAGGAGGAAATTATGAAACTTCAACCTATAACAGAAAAACATATTAAAGAAGCTGTTAGTTTTGTTTGGCAATCTATGCAGAATGTTGAAAATATAACTTATCCGATATTCGTTGAGAAAGATGAAATTTACCAAAGATTTATTGAAGATTTAAAGAGGGAAAACAGCTACATATTGGCATGTACAGATAATAATAAAATAGAAGGAGTCTTATGTTTTTATACAATTCCACATGAAAAATATTTACAAACAACCGCTGTGTACATACTTAACCAAAATAAAGTGATTGCAAATGAATTTATTTATTATATGGAAAAAAACTTTTCAGCGTATACAGCATATATTGGTATTGAAAAAAGAAATATTTTTCTAACGGAAATATTTCTTAAATATAATTTTAAATTAGGTGATGATAGCGCCAATTTAAATCTTACTATTGATAATTTCAAGCCGGTAGAAACCTTTGGAAAAATAATAATTGTTAATGATGAATTATTAACTGAGTACTTACTTTTTCATGATCAGCATTTTTGTGGTATATATTGGAATTCAAAAAGAATTTCTGAAAATATATCTTCTTGGTTAATTCTTGTGTACAAAATTGAGAATTCAATAGTAGGTAGTATTTTGATGAAAATAGATCAAGCGAGTGGTCAAGAAGCAGAGATATATGCAATTGTTGCTGATAGTGAAACTTTATATAAAAATCTAATATCAGAATGCACAAAACAACTTCAATGTATACGGCCTAATATAAGTAATATTGTTTTTATGGCTGAAAAAATATCAGAAGTGAATGCAGCAATTAGTGTGGGATTCCAATTAAAAAACTATTATTGCTGTTTTATAAAAACATTTGCAGATAGAACATTCAAAATAACATAATATTAAGTACATTTTTAGCTGCTTTAAAAAAATATAATTATTGTAGATAATTATACAATAGTCAGTACATGAATCAAAAAAAATTAATAATAAGTAATTTATATTAAATCAAAAAGATTTTAGAATTGGTTATACTATATTGGTAGTATATTTACTGTATTTTACGCTTAGAAAATTACAAAGAATTCTAGCTTTAAATAATTTACTGATTTTATATTCAAATACGTTTAATATTGAGTGATTTCTATCAATATTGATAAAGTATGAATCAAATCATTAGTACCGACTTTATCAAATAGGTTATGATATATAGTCATTGAAAATGGTATCTTATAAATTGGATAAAGATATTTTGATCAAACACATTAAAATAAGAAAAAAAATTGATTTTTAAAATGCATTAAAAAACAAGTGCAGTGAGATTTTTCTCACTGCACTTGTTTTTAGTTAGAATACATTCTTATTTTAATTTGATACAATGTAGTCAATTAAATGATTAATAAATCAAACTAGCACTACGTAACAATACAATAGAGTAGTGTTTTCTTAAAGTTTTTATACGATACAATTAGTGTGAACTATATTAATCTATATTCTACTAATTTTGCGTAATATATTTTAATATTGAAGTTTGTTCATAAAATGTATGTGTTATACTGCATCGTACCAATATATTAAAACATTAAAATAATAATTATTTCATTAGTTTCATCATTGAAATAATCTCATTCAATGCTTTCTTCTCGTTTGCAACAACTTCTAAAAGGTAACTCTCTTGTGTTTTTAGTGCCGTATGCAATGTATCAATTTCTACTGATAAATCAGGAGAAATCACATTGTACTTTTCTTTTAAAGATCGGATTGTATTACCAATATCACAAATTGGATATTCTATTCTTCCTTCACCCCAAGTACCTGCACTGTTTGCGAATAACTGGTTTGCAAAGTATTGTGTTACTTCTTCATCAAAGAACATCGCATACCATGCAAAATCAACACCTGATAAGTATGTATCATAAGCGGTAGCAACATCACCAGACGTTAAACTTTCAATACCATTAGAAAGATTTTTGATGTTTGATTGATACAATTCATGAGGAAATACAACACTGCCACCAAAATCTATACGTAAAAATTCATCTTGTATTTTCTTATATAATTGATAAATTTCTTTGTTCAAAGCAGCAACTTCCTCTGGCGTTCCAGATTTTGAAACTGTTGCGAATGTGTCATTTAAAGAATGTGCAAGTGTTTTTGCATCTTCTAACAAAGCAATTAACTCATCATCTTGAACAATTTCAGAATCAATAGAATCTATAAAATAAGTAAATCTTGTATCAAATGACATAGGTCTTACAGGTTGGTTGTCTAAATCCAAAAGAAACTTGCCATAAAGTTGGTGTGTTCTCAAAAATGCATCGTCGTTAAATCCACCATATTCTAATGAATCCATTGAACTATGATAATGATCTGCATAATAAACGCTATTACTACTTCCACTAGCAACAATAGAAGGTATTCCCATTGATGTCCAAATGAAGTCCTCTGTTCCTGTGCCAGCTGGAGCTTTAAACTCATTTATATATGGAAATGAATCATTCACTGCTTGTGCACTTTCCATAACGAAATCTAATAACTCATGTGAAGTTGCTGTTGCAAAAGATGTTTCATCCGCAAGTGGAGAAGAGCCATCGATATTAATTAGTGCAAATCCGTTTTCTGCCCATTCTGGATGTGCTGTCATAATTTGTTCATAGCTGCCTGCTGCCCAATCGTATTCTGTTCCACTTCTACCAAATTCTTCTGCACCATGGAACACAAGACGGATGGTTTTGTTTGGAGTATAATTACTATCAATCAAAGCTTTTGCTATAGAAATTCCTGTAGCAACTCCTGAAGCGTTATCATAAACTGCACGGAAATAGCCATCATAATGTCCAATAATATAGATTACTTCCTCTGTTTCACCAGGAATTTCTCCCCAAACATTATAAGTAGTTGCATCTTTTGTAATAACAGAATTCGAATTAAAATTGACCGTAATTTCATTATTATCTGAAGCAGAAATCATCTCTTGCAAAGCAAGGGAATCCCTTTGTGAAATTGCAAATGCAGGTGCATCCGCAGGACCACAGATATCTTGAACTGCTATTCTATCCTCAAACTCTGATTCCATTTGTGTCATAGCAATCACAGCCTTTGCACCTTTTACGTGTGCTTGGAATGTTGGATAGTTAATCCACCAATCTTCACCTTGATTAATGTCAATTAGTACGAGTTTACCTTCTACATCTACGCCTTCATAATCAGCCGCAGTTCCTTTGCCTAAATAAACCAATTCCAACTCTTGATTTTCTGTGATCAAATGCGTGGCATATCCTCCTAAATCAATTTTTTCATCTTGACCTTGTGTATTCTGATATGTTAAGTTTGCACCATTGTAGGTCCATCCGTCGACTGTGACAGCATCCTTTGTTATATTTTGTAGCCCAATTTCTGCCATCATATCTGCTAAATAGTTAGCTGCCTCTAGTTCAGCAGGGGATGCAGCGGAACGATTTCCCGTGGCTGGATCATCTGTAAAGCTACTCAAATTTTTTATAATTTCTTTTGAAAATTCCAAATCAATTGCATCTGCAAATAAATCGAATTCTTCTTTTGTACTAGATTGTTTTTCTGTTTTAACACAACCGATTAAAGAAAAAACAAGTGCACATGCTAAAATAAAACTAATTAATTTTTTTTCCATTCATATATCTCCCTTATGATATTTCGTTATCACGATGCATACAAGCAAAAAGAGTCTTTTATATTAACTCTATTTTCTTTATAAGCTATTGCTCCATTTCATCCTGTAAACCATTCGTTAATCCTTACATTAACAATTAATAATTGCGATGGATGATAAAAGTGCAATGAAATAAAGTAAACCATATTTTAACTTCAAATGCAAGCATATACTATATCTTTTGATTCACAAAACGGACTAATTTATCTCTCAATAGCTTAATACGTGTCATAATTTTACATTTTTATTCAATTATTTGCAATTCCAAGACACTCAAAACTCATACAAACTAAGTAAAATAAAAATGAATAAGAAAATCTAAAACACTCATATATATAGCATATAGACGTTATTTATGTGAAGTGGTATAATAAATTAAGCACAAGTTTATCTTTAATAATTTTAAAATTCGAAAAGGCAGATGTTATACCGCAAAATTTATATTAATTTAAGGAGGAACTTATAATGAAAAAGAAAATACCATATATATTAATATCCTTGCTTGTTATAATGCAGGTATATTCAATAAGTAAAATAAATGATTTACAAAGACAAATTTCAAACATTAACTTTACAGTATATGATGATATTGATGGAATTTACACGAATATAGGCACTATCTATTCCGATGTAGAAGATATGCTAAAAGAGCAAGCTAGTATTATACATTTTGCTAGTATTTCTATTGGGAAAATTGACATTGATACACTAACAGTACCAGTAATATTTAAAGTCGAGCCTAAAAAAGTAACCAACAGCATGTCAGTATCTCTTAAATTTAGTGACAAAACTACTTTGCTATCTAAGGAAGATACAATCTATTCTTGCACAAAAGTATTAGATCTCACAAATGATGAAATCTTTCCTACCATTATTATCGAAGATGAAGGTATTAAAATTATCACAGAGGATAGCACGCTTTGCGTTTATAATTTAGCAAGCGAATTAATACCAAGACTGTATACACATTCACCTTTTGGTCCTGATATCACTATAAAACCTAATTCTGATATAGTAGAATATCATCAAGCTGGAGAATTATTTATCGATGGCAAATATGAGGATTTTAAAAATGCTTGGTATGTGACATATATTGATGGCGAAAAAACAAATGAAATTACTATAGATTTAAGTAAGTTAAACATGAATGCTTCTATTTTCCCATCAGATGAAATTCTCACACATGAAAAAGGGCAAATAATCACAACATATGTTGTTGCATTAGATAATCTAGGGTTTACACATCATTATCCATTAGAAAGATATGAAGTAGGAAGTGATGAACAGCATGAGCCTTATTATGATATTGTAAGAGTTACATCGCCAAATGGTAAAATTATTTATGATAGTACTGGAAATGATAAATATGCAGAGGAATATGGATATGACGTAGAGATAGTTTATCCATAAAATAATATTATAAGCATGCAACAGCTAAAAAATTTTACTATTTAAATATTTTTTAAAAAAGCACTTTTGATAAGTCAAGGTGCTTTTTGTGTGTCGTAAAGGTGAATGTGACAATGATTTATTTGCTCTAATACTTTATTAAGGTAATAACTTTTCTAGATCAAAATTTAGTGACAAACATAATTCAAAATCATATGGAATAGCGTGGTGGGTTTTAATGAACTAGTATCAGTATTACAAACATTTTTTGTCGCATTATGTTTATTATTTGCATTTTATTTAGCTAAAAATTTATCAGAATTATATTGTTTGCTAATCTGAAAAAAAAGATACAGACTTTTACTGAGCTAACTATTATAAATATCCTTATTTACATGAAGATGTTGACTATAGTGGAATATTAAAAAAAGAAAGATATGTATAATAAATAAAAAGTCCTTTGATTAAGATAATAACGACTCTCATCATTGAATAATGTAATTAATTTTAGTTTTTTGAATAATTTGTTTTATATAAGCATACAGTTAAGTAGTAAAGAGGATTTATATGAATACAACAGATATATTAAAGAATATAGGGCAAAGATGTGGCGGAGTTATTTACTTAGGAATTGTGGGACCAGTAAGGGTTGGAAAATCAAAATTTATTAAACAATTTATGGAGAAGGTAGTAATCCCTACTATAACTGATGAAAAT
>CAMQTJ010000076.1 GCA_947037125.1 uncultured Holdemania sp. | reverse complement strand
ACCCTATAAGATATGCACGTTTTATTTTCGTGTCTATCTTATAGGGTACAGTATAAACTTATTTGTTTATTTCTAAATCATTTTTAATTTTCGATGTTGAAATACCTTCTGTTCTTGGCAAATAAACAACTTCACATATGTCGCTAAGTTCATCAAATTTATTAACCCAGTCATCACCCATCAAAAAGACATCAGCTTGATATTTAATGATATCACTTCTTTTTTGACCCCATGTACATTCTGGAATAACTAAATCTACATATCTTATAGCTTCAAGCATCATCCTACGTTCTTCATAAGGATGATATGCTTTTTTACCTTTAATCTCATTAAATTCATCAGCGCTTAGTGCAACAATTAAGTAGTCACCTTGCTCTTTTGCTCTTTTTAAAAGTCTTATATGACCCCAATGCAGTAAATCAAATGTTCCATAAGTTATAACTCTTTTCATATTATCACCACCATCATCATTTTACTATAAAATTTAAAAAAATGTAAGTAAAACTATAGTATAAAATAAAAACGATTCAAAAAGAATCGTCATTATAAATTAATCTTTTACGTTATGATAAAGTGTTTGAACATCATCAACATCATTTAATAACATAACTAAACGATCCCATAATACTTTTTCTTCATCACTGTTTATAGATACATATTCATCTGGTAACAATGTAATTTCACAAACATCAAATTCAACTTCACCTAATAATTCAGTAATTGCAACTTGAGCTTTATGAAAATCTGTTGCTTCAGTATAAACTGTCATATAATCATCTTCACACTCTAAATCAGTAACTTCAACATCAGCACCAATTAAAGCATCAAGCATAGTTTCTTCTTCATTATATTTAAATGAAAATATTCCACAACTAGTATAGCTATGAGAAACACTTCCACCCACACCAAGTTTACACTTAGACTTATTAAAACATGTTTTAACATGACTAATAGTACGATTAACATTATCAGTTAAACAATCGATTACTATAGTAGCATCTCCTGGACCAAATCCTTCATAACGACAAGGATCATAGCTCTCATTTGAACCACCTTTTGCTTTTTCTATTGCTCTTTTGATTACATCAGCAGGTACTTGATTAGATTTAGCTTCTGCTATTTTTCTTTTTAATCCTTGATTCATCTCAGGATCTGGTACACCAGCTTTTGCTGCCATATAAAGTTCTTTACCAAATCTTGAATAAATTTTTGTTTTTGCTGCGGCAGTTTTTGCCATTGATGAAGCGCGGACTTCGTGAGCACGTCCCATTATTATTACCACCTTCCAAAATTACCTTATTATTTTACCATATTAAACACTATAATTGAAATACTATTTTACAATTTTATTCACAAACGCCTTATTTAAGGCAATATTTTAATTATTTATCTATTTTTTTTATTATTAAAAACATCAAAAATATATCAATATATCTAATAAAATAAAAAACTTGATTAATTACAATCAAGTTTAATAGTTATTAATTATTGCGTTCTCCAGCTTTCATCACTTGGATTATTTCTAAATGTAATAAGTCTTGATACATCTTTCGGATCAATATAACCAGATTCACTTGCAACTTCAAGTAATACATCTAAGTTTGAAGCAGAATGATTTATTACATTAGCTTCATTTAATCTATCAGTAGCTTTTTTCATACCATAAGTAAAGATTGATACAATACCTAAAACTTCAATACCTTCTTCTTGTAGTATTTTAACAACTTCAATACTACTACCAGCTGTCGAAATTAAATCTTCAACTACAACAACTTTAGTACCTTTATCACATTTACCTTCAATTTGATTTGTACGACCATGCCCCTTAGCATTTGCTCTTACATAACCCATTGGCATATCTAAAATATCTGCAACAAGTGCTGCATGTGCAATACCTGCAGTTGCTGTTCCCATAACTTGTTCACAAGTTGGAAAATGTGTTTTGATAAGTTGTGCTAGTGCATTTTCGACATCTTTTCTAACTTTTGTATTAGATAATGTTAAACGATTGTCACAATAAATTGGACTTTTAATACCACTAGCCCAAGTAAATGGATCATTTGGTTTTAAAAATACTGCTTGAATATCAAGTAAACCTTTTGCTATTAATTTTTCCATTATATTATTCTCCCACAAATTCTATTACACAACGATTATATGCTTCAACAGGGTTAGCTGCAGCAGTTATTGGTCTACCAACAACAATGTAACTAGAACCAATTTCTTTTGCCATAGCAGGTGTTGTAACACGTTTTTGATCACCTTTTGAAGCATCGTCAAATCTAATACCAGGTGTTACTGATATAAAATCTTTACCACAAGCATCCGCAACAAGTCTTGCTTCTAATGGTGAGCAAACTACACCTTTAAGACCTGCTTTTTGTGCATTTTTTGCATAGTGAGCAACTGTATTATTAAGTGTTTCATTGATTAATAAATCTTGTTTCATGATTTCTTCACTAGTAGAAGTAAGTTGAGTTACTGCAATTAAAATTGTACTAGGATTAACTTCATCAATTGCAAGTTGTGCCTGTCTCATCATTTCAACTGTACCTGATGCATGAACATTTGTCATATCAACACCAAGTTTCGCTACATTTTTCATTGCTTTATGTACAGTATTTGGAATATCATGTAGTTTTAAATCTAGAAATACTTTATGACCACGATCTTTAATTTCTGTAACAATACTTGGACCCTCACTATAAAATAGTTCCATTCCAATTTTCACAAAAGGCTTAACATCACTAAAATTATCTAAAAAAGCTAAAGTTTCTTGTTTACTTGAAAAATCACACGCTATAATTACATCTCTCATTTAAAAGACCTCCCTATTATATCTTTCAGATTTTTAATATTTAACTCATCCATAAGTTTTGGTAAATCATCGATAATTTCCTTACATACATAAGGATTTCTTAGGTTTTCAGCACCAATTTGAACAGCACTTGCACCAGCTGACATCATTTCAATAACATCACTTGCACAACTAATTCCACCAATTCCTATTACAGGTATATTTACAGATTGAGCCACTTGATATACCATTCTTAAAGCAACAGGTAAAATTGCACTTCCACTAAAACCACCCATTGCATTCGCAATAATAGGCTTTCCAGTTTTCAAATCAAAACGTGAACCTAATAAAGTATTAATCATTGAAATACCATCAGCTCCAGCATCTTCACAAGCCTTTGCAATTGATACAATGTCTGTAACATTTGGTGAAAGCTTAATAAATACAGGTTTACTAGTCACAGCCTTTACAGCTTTTGTGATTTCATAAGCACTCTCACTACTAGTTCCAAAACTCATTCCACCATGTTTTACATTTGGACAAGAAATATTAATTTCTAAAATTGATACCATATCATTTTTATCCATAATCTTTGTACAATAAACATATTCATCTAGTGAAAAACCAGAAATATTAGAAATAACTTGTTTATTATAAACTTGCTTTAACTTTACAAGTTCAACATTCACAACTTTATCAATACCAGGATTTTGTAGACCAACAGCATTTATCATACCACTTTCACACTCGGCAATTCTTGGTAATTCATTTCCAAAACGTGCATCTTTTGTTGTACCTTTAATCGATATCGAACCCAAAATATTAATATCATAAAACTGAGTAAATTCATAACCAAAACCAAAAGTTCCACTTGCAGGTATGATTGGATTATCTAATTTCACTTTTCCAAGATTGACATTTAATCGTTCCATAATAAATCCTCACTTTGCATTATTGGACCTTCTACACAAATTCTTTTATATCCACTCACAGTTTTACAACTACATCCCATACAAGCACCAAAACCACATCCCATACGAGCTTCGAAAGATAATTGACCATGACCTGTCATTAACTTATGAACACCTTTAAGCATTACTTCAGGACCACAAGTTAAATAATCCATCCCTGATAAATTATTTTTAACAATAACATCAGTTACAAATCCTTTATCGCCATATGTTCCGTCATTTGTAGAAACAAAAACATCACTTGTAAGTTCTTTAAATTTATCAACATAAAACATGTCACTAACTGATGTAAAGCCTAAAACAACACTAACTTTTACACTCTTTTCCACAAGCTTTTTACATGTTGAATATAAAGGTGGAACTCCAACTCCACCACCTATAAGCAAACATTTATCATTAACTAAGTCTAAATTATAACCATTACCTAAATCAATCAAACAATTGATAGAGTCACCAACTTTTAGATTAGCTAAAAAATCAGTTCCATACCCTACTACTTTATAAATTATTACTAATTCATTTTCACTAAAATCACAAATACTTATTGGACGTTTTAAAAATTTATTATCAATAGATATATTAATAAATTGCCCACAATTTTTAACCCATGAAAAATCACCTGTAAGTGTCATTTCATAAGTCTTTTTTGCTAATAAAACATTTGATATTATTTGATAATCTTGGATTTTATTCATATAATCTCCTAATTAATTGTGTCTATTCCGACAGTTATTTCCTCTAATACATTTAATAATACATTAACTGTATCAAGTGATGTAAACACTGTTACATTATTTTCTACAGCACAACGTCTAATCTCATAACCATCTTTAGAATTATTGATATCTTGTACACTTAATGTATTAATAACATAAGTAACATGACCTTTTCTAATTGATTCTAATATTTCATCACTACCCTCAGATAATTTACGTTTAACACGTGTCTTAACATTATTTTCTTTCAAATACTTTGCAGTACCAGAAGTTGCTTCAATGTTGAATCCTAAGTTATAAAATCTTCTGATTAATGGCAATGAACGATCTTTATCTTCATTTGCTATTGTAACAAATATTGTTCCATAATTTACTATTCTCATGTTTGCAGCTTTTAGAGCTTTATAAAGTGCACGGTTAAGTGATTTATCATAACCTATTGCTTCACCTGTAGATTTCATTTCAGGTGACAAAGAAGCATCTAAACCATGTATTTTTGAAAATGAGAATGTAGGTGCTTTAACATAGTATCTATCAGCACGTTCAAGTACACCTGTTGTAAGACCTTGTTGTTTAAGTGTTTTTCCAAGCATAACTTTAGTTGCGATGTTTGCCATCATAACTTTAGTTGATTTACTTAAGAATGGTACAGATCTTGATGATCTAGGATTAACTTCAATTACAGAAACTTCATCATTAATATCAACAATAAATTGAATATTGAATAAACCTTTGATATCAATTGCAAGACCTAATTTAATTGTATACTCTGTTATTGTTGCAAGAACTTTATCACTTAATGAATATGTAGGATAAACACTCATAGAATCCCCTGAGTGAACTCCTGTTTCTTCGACAAGTTGCATAATTCCTGGAATATATACATCAACACCATCACAAATAGCATCAATTTCAACTTCTTTACCTCTGATATATTTATCAACTAATACTGGTTGATCAACATCAATTTTTACAGCTGTTGTTAAATACTTGTGTAATTCACCATCACTATTTACAATTTGCATAGCTCTTCCACCAAGTACATATGAAGGTCTAACTAAAACAGGATAACCAATTTCATTAGCGACTTTAATTCCCTCTTCAACAACAACTACAGCTTTCCCAGTTGGTACTGGTACATTGATTGACTTCACAACTTTTTCAAAACTTTCACGATTTTCAGCACGGTCAATTGCTGCACATCCAGTACCAACAATATTAACACCACATTTTTCTAAACGGTGTGCTAAATTAATAGCCGTTTGTCCACCTAAAGATACAATAACTCCATGAGGTTTTTCAAGATTAATAACATTCATTACATGTTCAATTGTTAATGGTTCAAAGTATAGTTTATCACTAACTGTATAATCAGTACTTACAGTTTCAGGATTATTGTTGATGATAATTGCTTCATAACCCATTTCTTGGATTGCCCAAATTGCATGAACTGTAGAATAATCAAATTCAACACCTTGACCAATTCTAATAGGACCTGATCCTAGTACAATAATTGAAGGTTTATCTGTAACGATTGATTCATTTTCATCTTCATATGTAGAATATAAATACGGAATATAACTATCATAAGCACAAGCACATGTATCAATCATTTTATAAATTGGAAATAAATTGTTTTCTACACGATAATTATACATATCAATTTCAGTAATACCCATGATTGATGCCATATAAGAATCTGTAAAGCCAAAACGTTTAAGTTTCTTAATCATTTCTAATGATTGATCATTTATAAATTCTCTTTCTAAATTCACAATATTGATCATTTTATCAAGGAAAAAACCATCAATTCTTGTTGCATTATAAACAATATTTAAATCAATATTACGTCTGAAACATTCAGCCATAACATAAAGTCTTTCATCTGTTGCTTTTTCAATATATTTAAGTAATTCTTCATTAGTAAACTCTTCATATTTTTGACGATAAATATGATCAACACCAACCTCTAAAGAACAAACAGCTTTTAATAAAGCTTCTTCCATAGTACGGCCAATACTCATTACTTCTCCTGTTGCTTTCATTTGAGTTGATAAAGTATTATCAGCTTTTTCAAATTTATCAAAAGGAAATCTTGATATTTTCGCAACAATATAATCGATAGATGGTTCAAATGCTGCAATTGTAGAACCAAGTTGGATTTCATGTAAGTCATAACCTACAGCAATTTTTGCACTAACACGAGCAATTGGATAACCACTAGCTTTAGACGCTAAAGCAGAACTTCTAGAAACACGAGGATTAACTTCGATTACATAATAATCAAATGAGAATGGGTCTAATGCAAATTGAACATTACATCCACCTTCAATTTCAAGTTCCTTTACAATATCTAATGCAGCATTACTTAATAAATTATATTCTCTTAAAGACAATGTTTGGGCTGGAGCTACTACCATACTATCACCAGTATGAACACCTACTGGATCAATATTTTCCATACTACAAATTATTATCGCAGTATCATTTTTATCACGCATTGTTTCAAATTCAATTTCTTTGTAACCCTTAATTGATTTTTCAACTAAGACTTGAGAAACTGGAGAAAGTTTTAATGCATTTTTTCCAAGTTCTTGTAATTCTTCATCATTATTTGCAAATCCACCACCTGTACCACCTAAAGTAAACGCAGGTCTTAAGATAATTGGATAACCAATTGTATGTGCATGTTGTAGCATTTCAACCATATTATTCGCAATATAACTTTCTAATACTGGTTGATTAATTTTAATACATAAATCTTTAAATAATTTACGATCTTCTGCATTATCAATCGAATCAAAAGATGTACCTAAAATTTCACAATTACATTCTTCTAAAATACCTTTTTTACCTAACTGCATAGCTAAGTTAAGTCCTGTTTGACCACCAAGAGTTGGTAGAATTGCATCAGGGCGTTCTTTTCTTATAATTTTTGCTACATATTCTAAATTTAATGGTTCCATATATATTTTATCGGCAATTTGTGTATCAGTCATAATTGTTGCAGGATTAGAGTTAATTAATATAACTTTATATCCTTCTTCTTTAAGTGCTAAACATGCTTGAGTACCAGCATAATCAAATTCTGCTGCTTGTCCAATAACAATTGGCCCTGATCCTAATACAAGAATCGTTTTAATATCATTACGTTTAGCCATTATTTTGCCTCCTCAACAGACTTCTTAATTTGATCAATTAACCAGATATAAGCATTATTAGATAAATGTGCATTAGGATAATAACTAACTCCCATACATTTACTATCATTAACTATAATTCCTTCAATTGTTTTATCCATTGCATTTACTTTACAAACACTAACTTTTTCATCAACACTATCAATTACATAACTATGATTTTGAGCTGTCATTTCGATTTTGTTTGTGATAACATCTAAAACTGGATAGTTTTTACCATGATGTCCACATTTCATTTCACTAACTTTAAGTCCGTTCGCAATACCAATTAAAAGGTATCCAAAACCAACTCCTAGCATTGGCATTTTATTTTGTAACTCTTTTATTGTTTCAATCACTTGTGTTGCATCATAAGGATTACCAGCACCATTTGATATTACAACACCATCAGCCTTTAAAGCTAATATTTTTTCACTGCTATAATCATAAGGTACAACTGTAACATTACATCCTAGATTGTTTAAACTTTTAATTAAACTAATATAACCACCACAATCAATAACAACAACATTATAGTTATAGTTAGATGTTCTTGAATACCAAGTTTTTTTCACAGATAATTTTTGAATTACATTTGTGTCTACAACATGTTCACTAATTTTCTTTAAGGCTGTTTCAACACTTGTTTCCACATCACAAATAATACCTTTCATACTTCCTTCACTTCTTAAAATTCTCGTTAATTTACGTGTATCAATTTGTGCAAGACCAGCAACATTATTTTCTTCTAATACTTCCGCAACAGTTTTTGTATAACGAAAATTTGAAGGTTTATCATTGTATTCTCTTACAATCAATGCAGTTAAAGGCATAATTTTAGATTGATTATCATCTTCAATTATTCCATAATTACCAATTAAAGGATATGTCATTACTACCATTTGATTTGCATATGATGGATCTGTAAGTATTTCTTGATAGCCAATCATTGATGTGTCAAAGATTAATTGCGCAACACAATCTACATCACTACCAAAGCTTTTACCATAAAATTCGATTCCATTTTCTAGCACTAATTTTTTATTCATTAAATATCCCTCCTAAAGATAATTTTTCCATCGACAATCGTCATTAAGCAAACACCATGTATATATTCATTGATAAATGGTGTAGATTTTCCTTTTGATATAAGATATTTTTCTGTTATTTTATCTCTTTTATTCAAATCGAATATAGCTAAGTTACATTTTTCAAAGTTAACTAAATCTCCACCTTCGATTCCAAATATATTTGCACAATTATATGACATTAAATCAATTGCTTGAGTAAGTGTTATAACTTTATTTTTAACTAATTTAGTATAAATAAGTGGAAAGGCAATTTCTGAACCAATGATTCCCATTGCACTATTTTGTAATCCTCTACTTTTTTCTTCATCACTATGAGGTGCATGGTCAGTACAAATCATATCAATTGTTTTGTCCTTAATACCTTCAATAAGTGCTTGTTGATCTTGCAGTGTTCTAAGTGGTGGATTCATTTTAAAACGACCATGATCTTCACTTATATCGTTTTCATTTAATAATAAGTGATGAACAGTTACTTCACAACTACAGTTAACTCCATCTTTTTTTGCTTGTCTTATTAATTCAACAGACTCAGCGCATGAAATATGACACGCATGGTATTGACATTTTGTTTCCTTTGCAAGTTGTAAATCTCTTTTAAGCATTTCATATTCACTAGCTGACGAAATTCCTTCTAGATTAAATTCTTTCGCCTTAACTCCATCATGAATACATCCACCATTCTTTAATAACTTTTCATCTTCACAATGTGCAACAACAATTCCGTTAACAGCATTAACTCTTTGCATAGCTTCTTTCATTAAATCAGTGCTTTGAACACCTCTTCCATCATCGCTAAATGCGATTGTGTATTTGCTTAATTCTTCAATATCCACAATTTTATTTCCTAATTCCCCAATAGAAATCGATGCATATGGAAATACTTTAATTAAACTTTTATCTTGAATAATTTGTAATTGTTGCTCTATCGTTTCAACACTATCACAAACAGGATTTGTATTAGGCATTGAGAATACAGTAGTGTACCCACCTTTTGCCATACTTTTAGTCCCACTATAAATTGTTTCTTTATATTCAAATCCTGGTTCACGAAGATGAGTATGTGGATCAATCAATCCTGCACAAATTAGTAAGTTACTTGCATCTATTGTTTCTTCAATTTCATCAAAATCAATTTGATCGGCAATTGTCATTATTCCTAAATCATCTATATAAATGTCTTTTTTACTGATTTTATTTTCAAAAAAAACATCACCATTTTGTATTAATATACTCATTACTTTTCTCCTAACGCCCTTATAAGTACGGCCATTCTTATGAAAACACCATTATTTACTTGATTAAATATTCGAGATTTTTCGCATTCAACAACATCATCACTAATTTCAACATTACGATTAAAAGGAGCCGGATGCATTATAATAGCATTAGTTTTCATACTATTAACTCGTTTCATATTCATCCCATACTTTTCATTATATTCTGTGTTACTTATAGCCATATGTTCACTATGTCTTTCATGTTGAACTCTTAGTAACATTATTACATCGGCATCAACAATAGCAGTATCAATATCTTGATAATTGTAGCAATCTTGCGCAAATTCCTTAGGACCTGAAACAACTACATCCATACCTAACCTTTGCATAACTTCTATGTTTGTATGTGCTACTCTCGAATGTATAATATCACCTATAATAACAACTTTAAGACCGTTAAACTTTTTGAAATTATCTTTAATAGTCATCAAATCAAGTAAACTTTGAGTTGGATGATCAAGTGTTCCATCTCCAGCGTTAATAATAGGTATATTAATAGAGCTTAATTGCTTATAATATTCATTTTGTGTATGTCTAATTATTAAACTATTGACACCAAAAGCTTCAAATGTTTTTATAGTGTCATACAAAGATTCTCCCTTTACAAGTGATGATGTTGAAGGGTTAAAAGTGATAACTTTACATCCTAACTTCAATTGAGCAGTATTGAAACTATATTGAGTTCTTGTGGATGGTTCAAAAAATAAGTTAGCTACTATTTTATTTTGTAAACTGTTATCATGCTTACCTGTTTTACACTCAAAAGCTAAATCTAAAATATCATTGATTTCTGTAACTTCTAAATTCTTTAATTTAAATAGATTTTTCATTTTTATCTCCTTTTTCTTTCACATTTCTAAT
>CAMQTJ010000075.1 GCA_947037125.1 uncultured Holdemania sp. | reverse complement strand
TAAAGATAAAGAGGTAATTATATGATTTTCATAATTAATAATCACATAGTAAATGAAGCAGAGTTTGACGAAAAGTTGAGATTTGCAATTCGTAAAATAAAAAAAGTTGATGACTCACAGTCATTTGAAAGTATTGAAAGTGAATTTGAATTTGCTTGTGAATACTGTAAATATATATTAGGGAAAGGTACAGTTAAATCTTTGAATGGATCAATTTTTAGAATAATGGATAATGAATATATGTGTTAACTACAAATAAATGTATTTACTACGAAAAATTGAAAAAGTATAGCACATATTTTACATAATATCTAATGATTTATCAAAAAAGTGGTAAATCTTTTGAAAAATGCTATAATATATAAAAGAGGTGATATTATGATTACAGGAAAATACGACGTTTTAGAAGTAAGTAGACATATCATTAATTACAGTTGGGAAATAGGCGAGCCAATAGATAATCTTAAGCTTCAAAAATTGTTATATTTTGTTCAAGCTTTTTTTATGGTTGTTAATAAAAGAATTGAAGCTTGTTTCAAGGAAGAGATATATTCATGGATGTACGGCCCGGTTGTTCCTTGTGCTTATCATGAATTTAAAAAATTTGGATCAAATAATATTGAACGTGTATTTATTTACGCTAATATGGTAATAGGTCCTAATGGATCAAGATTTGAAAACTTGTTATTCGTAGACAATATAATAGAAAAAAAGGATAAGATGACAATTAATGCGGTTGTGGATTCTTTAGTTAATCTATCTAGTATTGAATTAGTGAATATAACGCATAAACAACAACCTTGGATTGAGGCGCAAGAAGGTGGACAGATTAGAGTTATAAGTAAAGATAATATATATGAATATTATGTTAAGGGGAAATTCGACTTATGACGAAAAAGAAAAGAAAATTAACTAAAAAACCAAATGAAGTTAAACAAATTGATAATGCAGAATCACAATATTTATCTAATATAAATAAAGCTGCTATTAACGAAAAATATATTGAAGATTTCTTGACTATGTTGAAAGGATTTAAATCAGAAAATGATAAAAGCGATATCATTAAATCGAAAGAATTGACGACTGAGTTATTAGAAACACTATTTAAAGAGGGAGATTTGGATGATTCTGTTTTTAAGCCATTGGTATTGAATTTTGTAGGTGAAGATAGGGTAAGGATAACTTACTCTATCATAAATATGAAGGTTTCTACCATTTTAAAAAATAATAAAGACACTTTAATTGATGATGTAATTATTAAGCTTAATTCACTGAGATACGAAGGCGAGAGTGGTAAATTCATCGTTAAATTATACGATCATATTCAACTGGCTCAATTCAACTACGGAACAATGACTGAATATCTTTCGGTCAGCAAGAAAGCAATTAATGACAAATCAGACACAATTATAAAAGAAATTAATAAATCAATAAAAGAAGCATCTGATGATGAGTTTAAGAAAGCAACAGATAGGTCTAGTCAAATAGTTTCTAATATGGAAGGAAAAATTGAAGGTAATAAAAAACAAATTGATAAAAGTATTATAGATTCTTTAAAAAATGCAAAACAGGAATCTAAAGATGAATTATCAAAGTTGAAAGATAGTATGTATACACAACTGATAACATTACTCAGCATATTTACAGCTATAGCATTTGTGTTGTTTGGTGGGTTGGGTATCTCATCTACTGTTTTTAGTGGATTATCTACAATTCCTATTTGGGAAACATTGATAATAGGATGCTTCATAACAATGACAGCAATGAGTTTAGTTTTTCTTTTTATGAAATTTATACTTATTATTATAGAAAAAGACGTGGATAAAGATAAAGATAAAAAAATAAATATTATTTGTTATTATAGATATGGTATGATTGTCTTTTTTGTTCTATTAATGATATGCTGTTATTTTTCTGAAGCTAATAAAGTTGAGTGCAAGAATGATAGCGAATGTTATTATTATCAATGCGAAGAAAATGATTAATTTAACATTATATATAGTAGTCAAATAGTAGTCAAAAATAAGAACTATCTTCAAAAGTCCTTTAAAATAAGAGATATTCATTATTGAATGTCGGACTGAAAATCCATGTGTCGCCGGTTCAATCCCGGCTGGGGCCACCATTTAAAAACTAAAACCTTGACTGAAGGTTTTTTTTTATGTTTAAGGGTGGCAATGAACGAATTTATCACCCACCCAGAATATATATTACCATTATTAATCATTTCCTTAATTTACTAATATATATATTTTCTCTGGTAGTCAAATAGTAGTCAAAAAAAGTCTATCAATTTATAGAATTTAAGTTAGTGGAAGTTATCTATAAACTGTTGACTTTTTTTATTTTTATTATTGCAATATCTATTTTTGAGTTAATATCTAATTATGAGTTATTATATGAAAAAATACTTCTAATAAATATTTAATGAAGTTTTAAAGATTTTGATATACGAGAAAATTATCTTTTATATATTTCAATTGGAACAAAAATGGGTGGAGTGTATACGGTACTAATTTTTAGGTGTTTTAAAGTGTTTTTACGTGTTATACATCCATATAGAGTCATATACATGTATATGACATTGAATTTGTGGTATGTTTTTCTTGAATTTTTAGGATTAAATGTTACAATATGTATATAAATAGTAGGTAATCACAAGGAATACATAGGTGATTGCGCAATTAAAATTTATTTTCGTGCATACTATTATTGTAAAGGATGTATAACATTGCAAGATGTTGTTTTTTTACAAATAAGGCATTATAGATTTTTAACAACATTAATAAATAATAGTCGGATACAATGGAAAGGAGATTTATTATGGCAACTAGCAGTTTTGATCACAGATATACAGTAACAAAAAAAGACGCGGATAGGTTGGGTGATATTCTTTCTAATAGAAAAAAAGCAAAATTTGTGGAGGTTAAATCACACAAAGAAGTTAAAGGAAAAACAATCGCAAAATTTTTTGGAATTGAAAAATAATAATTAAATAATGAGAAGATATTATAGCTTTAGTTTAATTGATATGATTGAACAAATTGGGGAGAAAAGTTTAATGACTATTATCTCCAATTTTTCTTGTCCTAAAAATAGTGATATAGAATATTTTTTGAAGCAGAAAGCAATAGTTTACGAATAGGCTAGGTATGCTAAAACAACTTTGATATTTGTATTAGTCAAAAAAGAACAAAAATTAGTAGCCTATTATACAATAGCATTAAAGCCTTTTGAGTTAGATAAGAATTTAAGTTCAAACCAACGACGTAAATTGATTGGTACCGGGTTTTCTGGTGGTAATGTAATTTCAGGCTTATTGATAGGGCAGGTTTCTAAAAATTATAGCGATAATTATAATAAATATATATCTGGAAAAATATTATTAGGTTTAATTTTTAAAAAAATAAAAGACATTGATATGGGAGTCCCTACTCAAATAGTATTTTTAGACTGTAAACCTATCGAAAAGTTGAGAAAGTTTTATATATCGTTAGGTTTTGAATATTATAATACGACTACTCATGCTGGTGGCGAGATATTAGAAACTTATACTATTCCAACAAGAAAAATAATTAAAGCGGTAAATAGTATTGCGAAAGATTAAAAATTATTAAATTAATACCAAGACACCTAACCGTGTCTTTTTTTATGTCTTAACAATAAATAAAGCTATAGCTTTGAATTTGATAAAAAAGAATTAGTAAAAAATATTAATTGTGATCCATTGAGTAGTGAATAAAAGTTTGAAAAGTATATGATTATTTGACAATATGTAATTCCATACAAAATATGTCTGGCTGGAGCAACTATTTAAAAACTAAAACAATGACTGAAGTTTAAATGTGTTCATTTACGAATGAATTAATGATTTTTTATCTGACAATCAAAATTAATTGAAACTATTCCAAGACATTGAAAATATATATATTTCTATTAACTTAATATTACACTGTAATATATAAATATGCATTAGTACTTTAAAATTTATGATAATCATTAGATATTGATGTCATAAAATTGTTGATTTAGTTTGTTTTATATTTTAAGCGATGTCCATTTTTCCGATTTATATATTTCGATTCTTTTTTTACTTGTTAATTTAGTTATATAAAAAGCACCACCGCTAATTATTCTTCAACTAACGGGGGTGCATTACATTTTAAACAGATAAATAAATGTAAAAAAAAAAAGACCAGAAGTCCTTTTTTATATAGAATTAACAGCTCTGCTTAAACGAGATTTTTGACGAGCAACATAGTTTTTATGTTTTAAAGAACTATTGATAGCTTTGTCTAATAAAGTGTTAGCATTGTTTAAAGCAACTGTTGCAACTTCTTTATCTTTAGCGTCTACTGCAGCTAATACCGCTTTGATTGCAGTTTTAAGTTGTGATTTGTCAGAATTTAATGCTGCATTTCTTTTAAGATTTGTTAGTGCACGTTTTTTTTGTGATTTGATGTTTGCCATTGTATTTTCCTCCTATTTCAGTACAATAGAAATTATAGCAAAAAAAGTGTCAAAAAGCAAATAAATATGTAAATAATGTTCATACTATTATAGGGTGATAAAATGAGTAGTAGAACAGATATAGCGTATGAAGAAGTAATAGACTTAATTGATGATAAAAATATTAAACATCAAAAATCATTAGTAGACAATATTGTTGTAGATCATATCAAAATAATCAAACAAAATAAAGTGATTGATAAGGTTAAAGGTGATTATATTACTATTGATGTAGATGATATTAGTGACTATGCTTCAAGAGATAAAATTGTGGAAGTTGTACAAGATAATCTTTTAAAAATGATTGAAAATAAATTTGATAAAGTTTTAATTGTAGGTCTTGGAAACAAGTTTGTAACTTGTGATAGTTTAGGTCCTAAAGTATGTGAACAAATTGTTGTAACTAATCACTTATATGATTTAAATAAACTACAACAAAAAAAAGGCATGAGTAAAAGTGCTGTAGTAACACCGGGTGTTATGGGTCAAACAGGTATTGAAACCGCAGTTATCGTTAAAAGTATTTGTGATGTATTTAAGCCTGATTTAGTAATCGCTATTGATGCACTAGCGACATTATCTATATCACGTGTAAATCGTTGCATACAACTATCAAATACGGGTATTCAGCCAGGCTCAGGAGTTAAGAATCATCGAGGTGCAATTGATTTTAAAACTTTAAAGGTTCCTGTTATTGCAATAGGCGTTGCTACTGTTGTAAGTATAGATCATTTAGTCAAAGATGTTTTGAAAATTAATCATTTAGAAGAATATTTTGAACAAATTGATTTTGAAAAAATTAATGCTCATGATATGGTTGTGACACCTAAAGGTATGGATGATGATCTTGTTCATTTATCAAATATAATATCTTTAGCTATTAATAAAGTAATTCATCCTAATTTAGATTCAATGTAAATGCATAAATAAAAATCTTCGTAATACTATTAAGTAGGAGGGGATTTTTATTAATGTTATTATTAAGATAATATTTAAAATTACTTTGATGTTTAGTCTTTTCTTTTTAATTGTCACAAGTATATCAAATACGGCATTAAGTGATTATAAAGATATATTTATAAATAAAATTGTTATAGATGATACAATTACACTAAGCAGTATAAAAGATAATATAACCAATGTACAATTTATAGAAGATGAAGAAATTGAAGTAATTACGCCATTAGTACCAAAATTTGAAAATAGAGAATCAAAGAAAAGAATATATTTATATAATACACATCAAACTGAAAGTTATAGTGATGATATTACAACTTATGATATAACATTACAGTTAGCTAAAATGTTGAAAGACAAAGGTTTTGATGTTGTTATGGAAACAAGTGATTTTATGACTGAATTAAATGAAAATAATATGAATTATAATCAACTATATTCAATATCACGTAAATATTTAAATGAAGCGTTTGTTAATTATGGTGGATTTGACTTAGTTATTGATGTTCATCGTGATAGTGCACCATTAAGTGCTACATATCTAGAAGCAAATAATAAGGAATATGCCAAATTAATGTTTGTAGTAGGTAATAAGTCTAAAAATGCAGTGTTTGTAAATAATCAATCAGTGACATATACTGACAAAATGAACGAACTAGTTCCTGGTATAATGAGAAATGTCTTTTATCGTGAGTCTGTGTACAATCAGGACATGTTTAAGGACATGTTGTTACTAGAAGTAGGAGCCGATAAAAATAGCTCAGTTCAAGCGCTAAATTCACTGGAGGTGTTAGTTGAAATGTTGGATAATGAAATGAGATGAAAAGATTAGTAGCCGATGTTTTATTAATATTAATAATTGTTTGTTTAGGTAAGATGGTTATTAATGATCAAGATTATAGTAGTATAGAAAATAAAATAAAAAATTTTGATCAACAAGTATCAAATAATAGGATTATTGATAAACCTGATAATATTGTAAGAGTTAATCAAATAGAAGAAAACTTTGCAGGGCAACTAGGTAATTCAATAAGTGATATGATTTATACAATTGTTAAGGAAAGTGTAAATACTATTTCTAATATATTTGTTGAAAATTAATAAATCAGCTTTAAATTCTAGTATCAATAGCAAAACTGATAGTTTCTTATCAGTTTTTTTATTAATTTGATTCATATTTGAATAAATAACAATAGATGTAATATTTTATAACTGTATACAAGATTTAAATTATAATGACAACAAAGAAAGTTTGTGATAGGATATTAATATTGATTAGAGGTGTTTTAATGAAAAAAGTTATATTTATGGGTACTCCAGATTTTGCATGTTCAATATTAAAAACATTATTAAAGCTTGATTATCTTCAAGTAGTTGCAGTAGTATCTCAACCAGATAAAAAAGTAGGGCGTAAACAAGAAGTGGTTGCAACACCGGTTAAAGTTGTTGCATTGGAAAATAACATAAGAGTTATTCAGCCAATTAATATTAAGACTGATTATCAACAAGTTATTGATGTTCAAGCAGATTTAGTTATCACTTGTGCATACGGTCAAATTGTACCACAAATTTTATTAGATGCATTTGAGTATGGCTGTATCAATGTACATGCCTCATTACTTCCAAAACATCGTGGTGGTGCACCAATTCATATGGCTATTATTAATGGTGATAGTGAAAGTGGTGTTACTATTATGCGTATGGTTAAAAAAATGGATGCAGGGAATATGCTTTATGTAAAAAAAGTAGCTATTGATATTGAAGATTGCCAAGTAAGTTTACATGATAAATTAATGGTTGTTGGTAGTGATGCTATTATTGAGTTTTTACCTGATTTTTTTGAAGGTAACTTTATAGAACAAGTGCAAGATGAATCTTTGGTTACTATTGCTAGTAATATTAGTAAACAAATGGAACTGATTAATATTGAAAATTCATATATGAGTGTTTATAAACATATTAAAGGTTTAGTAGGTTGGCCTGTTGGTTTTATGTACTTCAATAATAAAAAAATTAAAATTCATCAAGTTAGTATAAGTGATGAGGTAGTTGAAGGTGAAAATGGTTCAATATTAGGATTATTTAATAATAGTATCAAAGTTATAGTTGATAATCGTGTAATGTTGTTTGATTTAGTGCAACTTGAAGGTAAAAAAGTGGTAAGTGGAAAAGAGTTTTATAATGGATTACAAAAAGTTCAAAAAGAATTGAAGTTAATAAGTTATGCAAAGTAAAAAATTAGTTTATCATTCATTGTTAATAGGGATAATATTTATAGTAATTACTTTTATTTCAATTCCTACATCAATTGGTTATGTTAATATTGGTGATTCATTAATGATGCTTCTTGCATGTGTTTTACCACTTAAGTCTGCCATAATTATTTGTGCAATGGGTGCAGGACTTGCGGATATAACTTTAGGATATTATCAGTATTTTATTTTCACACTTATTATTAAAAGTGTTATGGTTATTATAGTTAATAAATTAAAGTTTAATAATATTATTAAATTTACAATAGCATCAATTGTAGCGATGTTATTGTATGGAATAGTTGATTGTATATTGTTTAGTAGTCTAAACTATTTCACCGTTTCAGTAGGTCTTAATTCAATTCAAGCAGTTGCTAGTGTAATAATAGCACTATTATTACAGCCATGTTTAAAAGAAGTGCTCAATTATTTAAAAAAACAGTTTATTTAAGACGAAAAGTGAGTTATTTTAATAATTCATTTTTTATTTTGCCTAAAGTTTGGTATAATAAAACTTGATATGAAATAGAGGTATGTTATGGATCAAAGTAAAATTAGGAATTTTTCAATTATTGCCCATATCGATCATGGTAAAAGTACTTTAGCAGATCGAATTTTAGAGCTTACACAAACTGTTGCAAAACGTGATATGATGGCTCAAAT
Organism: uncultured Holdemania sp.; assembly: GCA_947037125.1. GTDB lineage: Bacteria > Bacillota_I > Bacilli_A > Erysipelotrichales > Erysipelotrichaceae > RGIG1896. The sequence goes on along the minus strand of CAMQTJ010000075.1, from coordinate 2,591 downwards.
TTTAGATACATTAGATCTTGAAAGAGAACGCGGAATTACAATTAAGTTGAATGCTGTTCAGTTAAATTATTTAGCGGACGATGGAATTGAATATACTTTTCATTTAATTGATACACCAGGTCATGTGGATTTTACATATGAAGTGTCAAGATCACTTGCAGCTTGTGAAGGTGCAGTTTTAGTAGTTGATGCAGCACAAGGAATTGAAGCTCAAACACTTGCGAATGTTTATTTAGCTCTTGATAATGAATTAGAAATAATTCCTGTTATTAATAAAATTGACTTACCAAGTGCTGATCCTGATCGTGTTAAAACTGAAGTTGAAAACATAATTGGCTTAGATTGTAGTGAAGCTCCTTTAATCAGTGCAAAAAATGGTTTAAATGTTAAAGATGTACTTGAAGCTGTTGTAAAAAAAGTACCTGCACCAACAGGTGATGTTAATGCACCGTTAGAAGCATTAGTTTTTGACTCAATCTACGATATTTATCGTGGGGTTATTGCTTATGTTTGTATAAAACAGGGTAGTGTTAAAGTTGGGGATAAAATTAGATTTATGCAAGCAGGTGTTGAATATGAAGTATTAGAACTTGGAATAAGAAATCCAAAAGAAGTTAAAAAAGATCAGCTTGTTTGTGGTGAAGTTGGATGGATTTGTGCAAGTATTAAGTCAGTTAAAGATGTTCATGTAGGTGATACAATTACAAGTGCTATAAATCCTGCAGCATGTGCATTAGATGGTTATCGTGAATTAAATCCAATGGTTTATTGTGGACTTTATCCTACAGATTCTAATAAATATAATGAATTAAGAGACGCTTTAGAAAAGCTTCAGTTAAATGATGCTGCTTTAAAATTTGAAGCGGAGACATCTCAAGCTTTAGGATTTGGATTTAGATGTGGATTTTTAGGTTTGTTACATATGGATGTAGTACAAGAAAGATTAGAGCGTGAATATAATTTAACACTAATTGCAACAGCACCAAGTGTTATTTATCATTGTTATTTAACGGATGGTTCAATGGTTCTAATTGATAATCCTGCTCATTTACCTGATGTTCAAAAGATTTTATACTTACAAGAACCATATGTTAAGGCAACTATTATGGTACCAAATGAATATGTTGGTGCTGTTATGGAACTTTGTCAAAACAAACGTGGTGTTTATAAAGAAATGCACTATATTGATGATACTCGTAATCAAATTGAATATGAATTACCATTAGGTGAAATTGTATTTGATTTCTTTGATAAATTAAAATCTTGTACAAAAGGATATGCATCATTTGATTATGATTTAATTGGTTATCAAACTAGTAAATTATTAAAAATGGATATCTTACTTAACAGTGAAATAGTAGATGCATTAAGTATCATTGTTCATACTGATTTTGCTTATAGTCGTGGAAATGCAATAACGGTTAAACTTAAAGGTTTAATCCCAAGACAACAATTTGAAATTCCTGTTCAAGCTGCTGTGAATGGTAAAATTATTGCTCGTACAACGATTAAATCATTACGTAAAAATGTATTAGCTAAATGTTATGGTGGGGATATTTCACGTAAGAAAAAGCTATTAAATAAACAAAAAGAAGGTAAGAAAAGAATGAAATCATTCGGAAGTGTTGAAATTCCGCAAGAGGCGTTTTTGGCGGTTCTTTCAATGGATGACGAATAAAATTAATCTAAAGGCTGAAGTTATAAACTCGGCCTTTATTTTTATATCAAAATAGGTATAGTCATATTTTTATTATTTCGTATTGAGTAATTATTGTGATTATGCATAATAATTGTTTATTAATATCAAAATATGATGTATTATATAATAAGTAACAGAAAAATAAGGAGAAATTTCAATGAAAAATAAAAAAAATAAAAAAAGAGCTGCAAAAATTGTTTTAGGCTTAACAGGTGTTGGACTAGCTGCTTTAGCGTATAAATATACAAATGACTCAAAGAAAAAAAGTGATGAAGAACAAGAAATTGAAGATTTCCACGAAATAAATCAAGAAGAAAATAACTTAAATGATGAATCTGAAGTAAGTATAGAAGAAGAACATAGTTTAAATTATTAATACTTTATAAATTATTATGTTTTAAAATAAACAATAACACGATATGTCCTTATGGATATTAAGTCATGTTGTTGTTTTTTATTTTATAACATTACTTAATCAATATATTTGTAAATATATTGTCTCATTTTTACTAGTTTTGTAAAGTCTTGTCGAATATCTAAACTTTAAATAAATAGTATGCTAGTATGAATAAGGTGATAAAAATGGAAAATATTATAAGGAAATATACAGATGAAAAATATTTAAACAAAATTGAAATATCAAATAAAATGAGTGCTATGCTTGTAGAAAGTACATGGCAACAAATAAGTGATTATCGTAGTACTTTTTTTTATGAGGTAAAACTTGTTCAGCATCAAAAATTTTGTTTATGCAAAGGTATAAGTTATAAAATACTAAAAATGCGTGAACTTATTAGTCAATTAAATTATTATGATAATTATAATTTAGCGAATACTGAGTTATTTATAGCTAAATATAATAATAGTGAAAAGTTAAGGTACATGCTTAAAA
>CAMQTJ010000074.1 GCA_947037125.1 uncultured Holdemania sp. | reverse complement strand
CCCCTTATAATATAAAATAATAAAAAAGCCAATAGAGGCTTTTTTATTTTACATATTAGATTTACTATTAATAATAAATATGTGTATAAATTTCATTTATTTTAGTATCACATAATATCACATAGGTCAAACATAGAAAATAAGTAAATAAGTGGTATATTAAGTGTGTAAGAAAAATAATAGTTCTTACAAAGTATAAATACAACCCCCTATTGTAATTATACATATATTATATCCCCTTAAAAATATAAAATAATAAAAAAGCCAATAGAGGCTTTTTTATTTTACATAAACAAAAGACATTACTATATCGTAATGTCTTTTGTTGTTTACAATGTATTTTTTTCTTTAAAGAATTTATCTTGTTCATCATCAAATCTTTGACTAGTATACATATTATAATATAATCCATGCTTGCTTAGTAATTGTTTGTGATTACCCATTTCCACAATATTGCCACTATCAACAACGATAATAATATCAGCACTTTTAACACTTGCTAAACGGTGAGCGATAATAAAGCTGGTTTTATCCTGCTTAATTTCACTTGTAATTGAGTTGATTAGTTGCTCTGTTTTTGTATCTACACTACTTGTTGCTTCATCCAATATTAATATTTTACCGTTTGCCATAAGTGCACGAGCAATACTTATTAGTTGTTTTTGTCCTGTGGATAACTTTCCACCATCTTGACCAACATCAGTTTCATATCCTTTATCAAGTTTTTCAATAAAGTTATGTGCTTGAGCTAATTTACTGGCAGTATACATATCTTCATCACTTGCTAACGGGTTTTTATATTTAATGTTTTCTTTGATTGTGCCACTAAATAAATGTGGTGATTGTAATACATAGCTTAAATTATCTTCAAGCCATAATAAACTACGTTTTTTATAATCAATTCCATCAATTAATATAGTTCCACTTGTAGGTTCATAAAAGCGACAGATAAGATTCACTAGTGTTGATTTCCCAGCACCGGTTTGTCCAACGATTGCAATAGATGTGCCTGCTGGTATTTTTAATGAGAAATTTTTCAATACATAAGTATCACTTTGTGGATATTTAAATGAAACATCGCAAAATTCAATGTCACCTTTAATTGGTTCCCAATTTTCATATTTTGGTTTATAGATATCACCGTATTTATCAATGATATCTTGTTGATCAAATACAGTAGGTGCACTATCCATTAAACTATTAATACGCTCGACATTTGCCTGTAATGAAATTGTGTTATTAATCATATAAGTTAAATCTTCAACTCTTGGAATAATAGCGAAACTATAACTAATAAAAGCGGACAATGTACCAATATCTAATAATTTTTGATAAACTAATGGAACACTTGCATAAATTATTAAAGCAATTCCTGCACCACCAAGTAGTGCAACAATAAAAATAAATGAACGTTTAACTTTGTCAACTGCCATAGTTTTTGAACGCATAGTATTGTTTACACTATCAAAATAATCTTTTATTAGTTTTTCACATCCGATACTTTTAATCGTTTGTACACCATTAATATTTTCATTATATGCTGCTGTTATTAAACTATTTTGTGAACGTGTTAATCGATTTAAACCAATTAGTCTTTTTTGATAATAGCCTGTAACTATAACTAAAACTATTATTATTACTAACATAATCCATGCAAGAGTTGTACTTAGTATAAACATATTCACAAGAGCAAATACAATATAAAAGACATGATCTATAGCAGATCCTAACATCCAAGAAAACATACCACCCATTGAGTGGGTATCGTGATTAATACGTGCTAAAATGAAACCTACTGGTGTTTTATTGAAATATTCAATTGATAAAGTTTGTGTATGTTTAAATAGAGTATGACGCATATCCTTACCAACACCTAAATCTATTCTCATTGCAACAGCACCCCAAATTATATCAAATAAAGCCTGAGCTAAAACAACTACAATTATAAATGCTATAAAGTAACCTAAACCATCTGTTGTTTGAACTATAATAAAATTATTTAAGGCATATCTTGCTATCATAGGATATAAAGCAATTGCAAAGGCTAGCATAATTGATGAAATAAATAAATAAATTATTAATTTTCTATAGGGTCTTACAAAGCCTAATATTTTTTTCCATTCCTTATAATTAAATTTACTGTCTAAATTATTTTCTTCATACATATTATTCACCTGCTTCCATATTAGTTTGATCTATTATATCTTGTTGAATGTGGACAATTTCATTATAAATACCATTTAAATTACATAAATGATCATGGTTTCCACTTTCAATAACTTTTCCATGAGCTATAACAATAATATTATTCGCATCCATTAAAGTAGATATTCTTTGTGAGATAATAATTTGGGTCATATCAAGAATGTTTTCTTGTAAATTTTTACGTATTCTTAAATCTGTCACAGTATCAACTGCGGATAAACTATCGTCAAAACACAAAATATTTGCATCTGCATATAATGCTCTAGCAATTGCAATTCTTTGTTTTTGTCCACCTGATACAGTTACTCCTTTTTCACCAATTAAGGTATCATAACCATTGGTGAATTTTTGAATACTTTCATCTATATCACTGATTTTTGCACAACTAATAACTTTGCTATGATTGATGTTAGCTGATGAAAAAGCGATATTTTGACTAATTGTCTTACTGAATAAAAAGGGTTCTTGCATTACCATGCCGATATTTTGACGTAATGAAGTAATTGATATTTGATTGATGTTTATACCATCTATTAAAATTTTACCTTGTGATACATCATAAAAACGGGATAACAGCGATAAGATAGTTGTTTTACCACTACCTGAAGCACCAAGTATTGCAACAGTTTCACCTTTTTTAATTTTAAATGATAAACCATTAAAGATAACTTCATTATCAAATGAAAAATGCACATCTTTAAATTCAATTTCATTTTCGAACACAAAATTAAGTCCTTTATCATAATCTTCTTTATCACAATATGAGACTTCACTAATTCTATTAATTGCAACAACAGCTTTACCCATATTACCTACTAGTCTTCCAACCATACTAATTGGTTGCGATAACATACTATTAAAAATCATAAAGGTGATAACTTCACCAGGACTTATAGAACCTGATGCAGAAAATACTATGGCAAAACATATTACTGTCATTTCTTGGACAATTGCAAAAGCACCAGTACTTGCCCAAAAAACCGTTAATAAATCTCCAACTTTGATCCACAAATCTGCGAAAATCTGATTCTTTTTATCAAAATCATCAACTTCGCCTTTTTGTCTTGCGAATGCTCTAATTACTCTTGGTGCAGTTAAGTTTTCTTGTACTTGAGCACTCATTTTCCCTTCTGCTTCATCAGCTTCAGTAAATTTTTTAATGACTCTTGAATTAAATATTATTGATACAATTGTAATAAGTGGTATTGTTATAAATGAAATAAGTGCCAAATTAAATGAAATACCAAACATAAATATATAGGCAACAATTATTTTAGCGCAAATTCTAATTAAGTTATTAAATTCTAAAATAAAGTTTCTTACAATATCAATATCAGTTGAACATCTTTGAATAATATCTCCAGTTTTAATGTTTTTATGATATGCAAATGTTGCACTTTGTAGTGAATTGAAAATATCTTTACGCATGTTATAACCAACATTTTCACCTAGTATATTAGTTGCTTTTAATCTTATTCTTTCACAGCTAGCGCTAAATAAAGTTATGATAATAAAGGCAAGACTAATGATGAAAATATTCGCTAAAATAAAGTCTTTACCACCGATACTATTAATTATATCAGTTATATAAATTGGTAAATCAAAAGGGCTATTTCCAATAATGCTGTCGATTGTAACTCCAATTATTCTTGGACCTAAAAATTCAAAGAATGCCCCTAATGAAATAAAAATAAGCGATATAATAAAATAACGATAATTTTTTTTCATTTGGTGATGTAAATACATAAAATCTTTTTTGTTTTTCATAATAATTCCTTTCATAATATTAATATACATATACGTACATTAAAAAAACATCTAAAATAACAAAGACAAAGAAAGTCAGTTAGCGATTTAATAGATATTTATGAATTTAATTACTAATAAGTGGGTTGATAATAATTATGGGTAAATTCAAAATCATGCATACAATCATAGACAAAAACAAATAAAATACTTCATCTTTATAAAATACATAATAAATGGAAATTTAAAATAATGCAAGTAAATTCACAATAATGAATATTAAAATCGTAATAAAACCATGTTTTTGTTATAAAAAATCAAATATTTGACTTAATAGCATAGTGAAACTATTAACTTAACATTAAATTTGCTATAATTAAAAAAAGGGATAAAGGTAAAAATATGAATGAAAAAGTAAAGAAATCATTATTTATTATTTTAATAGGGATATGGATGTGGACAATATTTATCTTTCAAAATGAACTTGCGAATTATGGTTTATATACCATTATAGATTGGAGCTTTTATGAAGTAATGACAGCAATACCTTTATTTTTTGGTATTGGTAGTGTTGTTTGGTTTATAAAACTAATGATTAAAAGTAGAAAAACAAAAACATTTAATGATAATAAAATTATATTGGTGACATTGTTTTTCGCTATTATCTTACAATTGGCATATGTAATTAATAGTTCAAATCAAGTAGAAACATCAATGATTGCTTATGTTGTAAGTATTGATCAAAATAACAGTGAAATAGTGATAATGAAAAATGAAAATATGTTAGAATATGATACTGAAGAAATTAAACTAGAATGCCCGATAGTGATTATAGAATTATTGCAAGAAGGTGAACAATATATGTTTACTTACACAACAAGTAAAGACAAACCTAATGAAGGTGTTGTTTTATTAGCACAAAACGGAAAATAAATAAGTTATAAAAAATATAATGTGTTTCATCTATAATAATTAAGTACTTATAATAAATATTAAGTGCTTTTTTTGTTGAATTAATTAATACTATTAGTTATTATTTCCTTGGTAATATATAATTAAAATAAGAAATAAAACAAACTTACAAAAAGGTAAGATATGTGACAAATATGTAAGGTATAGTTATGGTTAGGATTTTATAATTAAGCTAAAATATAAGGGTAAAGCGAGGGAATTATTATGGAAATATTAAATGTTAATAACTTAAAGAAGGTATATAGCACAAGATTTCAAGGAAATACAGTTACAGCATTATCAAATGTATCATTTAGTGTAGAAGATGGTGAATATGTAGCCATTATGGGTGAATCAGGTTCTGGTAAAAGTACCCTATTAAATATATTGGCATCACTAGATAAACCGACAAGTGGTGAAGTTTTATTGGATGGAAATAATATTACGAAAATAAAAGAAAAGGACATATCAAAATTTAGACGTGATAATTTAGGTTTTGTATTTCAAGACTTTAATCTATTAGATACCTTTAATTTAAAGGATAATATCTTTTTACCTTTAGTGTTAGCTAATACTAAATATGAAATCATGGAATCAAGATTAAATAAAATAGCGAAGCAATTTGAAATCCATGCCCTTTTAAACAAATACCCTTATGAAGTATCAGGTGGAGAAAAACAACGTGTTGCAGTATGCCGTGCACTTATAACAAACCCAAGAATCATCCTTGCTGATGAACCTACAGGTGCACTTGATTCACGTAGTAGTGATAATTTATTAAACATCTTTAATGATATTAATAAAACAGGACAAACAATCCTAATGGTAACACATTCAACCAAAGCTGCTGCAAGTGCATCGCGTGTATTGTTTATTAAAGATGGTGAAGTATATCATCAAATTTATAAAGGTGCTATGTCTAATAGTGAAATGTACGAAAAAATCAATGATACTTTAGTAAGTATGGCAAAAGGCAGTGATTATCATGAATAAGTTTTTCTACTTAAAACTTGCTTTTTTAAATATTAAAACAAATAGAAAAATATTTCTGCCTTACATTATTTCATCAATATTTGTTATTACTATGTTTTATGATATAAATTCACTTACAACATCACCTATTATTGATAATAGTTTTGGTGCGACTCAATTATTGTTGATGCTTACTCTTGGTAGTATTGTAGTTGGTATATTTTCAGTTATTTTGATTATTTATGTAAATAATTTTATTAGTAAAAAAAGATATAAAGAATTTGGTTTATATAATATATTAGGATTAAATAAAAAACATATAGCAATTATTTTGTTTTTTGAAACATTAATTGTTGCAGTTATATCAATAACATCAGGTATTTGTTTAGGTATTTTATTTTCTAAAATTGTGGAATTATTTCTTAGTAACATTCTTATTATGAATCCAATAAAAGGGTTTCATATATCATTTGATACTATTAAAAATTGTACTATATTATTTTCAATAATTTATTTTTATACTTTTCTTACATCAATAAGAAAAATACATTTGTCAAATCCTATTGAATTATTACAAATGAATAATTATGGCGAAAAAGAACCAAAGGTCAAAAAACTTAAATTAATTATTGGTATTGTAACATTATTTGCAGGTTATTCTATAGCGAATTTAATCGATGATCCAGTAAGTGCATTTGTGATGTTTTTTGTAGCGGTAATTTTAGTTATAATTGCAACATATTTATTATTTGAAGCAGGGACAATTTTTGTGCTGAAAATAATGCGCAAAAATAAAAAGTTCTATTATGATAAAAACAACTTCACAACAATATCAGGAATGCTTTATCGTATGAAACAAAATGCTTCAGGACTTGCAAGTATTTGTATCTTATCTACATGTATGCTTGTTGCAATTTCCACAACATTTGCTTTATATTTAGGAGTAGATCAAACAATTAATAACTTTTATCCTCATGATTTAGTAATTACTGTTTATGATGATTATGGAAAAGATGATTTTGTAGATGAAATATATAACATAGCTTTAGATAATGAAATTGATATTCAATACTTTAATGAATTTACTTATTTTGAAAACTTAGTGAATGTTACAAATAATCATTTTACTGGTGAAAATGAAAACAATCCTAATAATTGTTCTATAATGGCATACACAATTGATGAATATAATGAACAAATGCAAACAAATTATTCTTTAAATGATAATGAAGTATTACTGTATTCAAGTAATAAAAAAGAAATGGATAATATTACATTAGGGGATAAACAATATGTTGTTAAAGAAAATATAAAGGATGCATATAATCAAAGTCAGGTAACAAAATATTTAGGATTTGATGGTTATATCTTTGTAGTAAGTGATGAATTACAATTAGATAATGTAGCTGCACTAACTATTGGTAATTACAGTAATCCCATTTTAAAACAAGTTTATTTTGATACAACATCATCAACGCAATTATTAAGAAACATAATAGATGATATAAATATGAATATTGAAATTAATTCGTATACAACACTAAAGTATGATGCACAACAATCATTTTACTCAATGTTTGGCGCAATGTTTTTTGTAGGAATATTTGTAGGTGCACTATTTTTATTGGCGACAGTATTAATCATTTATTATAAACAAGTACAAGAAGGTTATGATGATGCACAACGATTTATCATAATGCAAAAGGTTGGCATGAGTAAAAGTGAAGTAAAGAAAACAATAAATAAACAAGTTATTATGGTGTTTTTCTTACCTATAATTGTTGCAATTATTCATATATGTTTTGCATATAAAATGATATTTTTAATCTTAACTATATTAAATGTTGCGAGTAATCAATTATTTATGTTTTGTTTACTTATAACAATTGTAGTATTTTTAGTGATTTATTTGATAGTTTATTATGTCACATCAAAAATATATTATGATATAGTCTCATTTAAGTAAAATGAATAAAAAAATAACTCAACCTTGCATTATGGTAAGATATTCAGTATTAATGTAAGGTTAAGTTATGGATGATAAAAATAAAATATTATAAAATATAGATGTAAAGATGGAGGAAATAATATGGAAATATTAAATGTAAACAATCTTAAAAAGGTATATAGCACAAGATTTCAAGGAAATACAGTTACAGCATTATCAAATGTATCATTTAGTGTAGAAGATGGTGAATATGTAGCCATTATGGGTGAATCAGGTTCTGGTAAAAGTACCCTATTAAATATATTGGCATCACTAGATAAACCGACAAGTGGTGAAGTTTTATTGGATGGAAATAATATTACGAAAATAAAAGAAAAGGACATATCAAAATTTAGACGTGATAATTTAGGTTTTGTATTTCAAGACTTTAATCTATTAGATACCTTTAATTTAAAGGATAATATCTTTTTACCTTTAGTGTTAGCTAATACTAAATATGAAATCATGGAATCAAGATTAAATAAAATAGCGAAGCAATTTGAAATCCATGCCCTTTTAAACAAATACCCTTATGAAGTATCAGGTGGAGAAAAACAACGTGTTGCAGTATGCCGTGCACTTATAACAAACCCAAGAATCATCCTTGCTGATGAACCTACAGGTGCACTTGATTCACGTAGTAGTGATAATTTATTAAACATCTTTAATGATATTAATAAAACAGGACAAACAATCCTAATGGTAACACATTCAACCAAAGCTGCTGCAAGTGCATCGCGTGTATTGTTTATTAAAGATGGTGAAGTATATCATCAAATTTATAAAGGTGCTATGTCTAATAGTGAAATGTATGAAAAGATCAATGATACTTTAGTTAGTATGGCAAAAGGCAGTGATTATCATGAATAAGTTTTTCTACTTAAAACTTGCCTTTTTAAATATCAAAAGTAATCGCAAAATTTATGTCCCATATATTCTTTCATCAATATTTGTAATTATGATGTTTTATATTATGTCTAGCATTACATCATCACCTATCACTAAAAATTCAGTGGGATCAAATGAATTGGTTGTTATGCTTAGATATGGTGAAATAATTGTAGGTCTGTTTTCTATAATATTAATTATTTATGTGAATAATTTTATCAGTAAAAAACGTTATAAAGAATTTGGTTTATATAATATTTTAGGATTAGATAAAAAGCATATAGGGCTAATATTATTTTTTGAAACATTAATTGTAGCATTAATTGCACTAATTACCGGTAATATTTTAGGGGTTTTATTCTCTAAAATTTCTGAATTAATATTAAGTATTATATTAGTTATATCTCCACAGCCAGGTTTTTATATTTCTTATACATCATTAATTGTTAGTGTGGTAATTTTTAGTGTAAGTTTCTTTTTAACTTTTATGATGTCTTTAAGAAAGATTCACTTGGCAAAACCTATTGAATTATTAAATGTGAATAATATGGGTGAAAAAGAACCGAAAGTAAAAAAAGTCAAATTAGTAATAGGTTTGTTATCTTTAATATCAGGATATGCAATGGCAGTTTTAATCGATGATCCAACTATTGCATTTGTTATGTTTTTTGTAGCAGTAATACTTGTAATAATTGGTACGTATTTCTTATTTGAAACAGGTACAATATTTATACTTAAAATGATGAAGAAAAACAAGAAAATTTATTATGATAAAAACAATTTCACAATGATTTCAGGTATGTTGTTTAGAATGAAACAAAATGCAGCAGGACTTGCAACTATATGTATTTTATCTACATGTATGTTAGTAGCAATCTCAACAACTGTTGCCTTATATGTCGGTACAAAACAAGGAGTTAATGAGACAAATCCACATGATGTTATAATTAACAATTACCAACCAGAAAATAATGACTATTATGATGAAGCGATAGCAAAAGTATTAAAAGATAATGCTATTAATCCTACTTCATATATTGATTATGATTTTTTTGAATTTTGGGCAACTAAACATGAAAATAAGTTTGGGGAAACAACTGTGGATACAGAAAACGAAATAATCAGGATTTGTGGATATACAATTGATACGTATAATCAACAAATGAAAACTAATTATACATTGGAAGATAATGAAATTTTATTCTTATCAAATCTCAATGAACAATATGAAAATGTAATTGTTGGTGATAGTACTTATGTAGTAAAAGAAAATATTACAACAGCTTTTGATTACGATAGACTTTTACGTGGATATAGTAACGGGGCTTATCTTATTGTTGTAAGTGATGAAATACAAATGCTTAATGTTTGTAATCAGCTAAATGAATTAGGAATTGAAGAAATTGAAAATAAAATATATTTAAATACAGATGCAAGTGAGATACAAATTAATCAATTAGTGAGTGATATTCGTGATTTAAAATATGATGGTGTTTATTTTAATTTAAAGATTGATGAATTAAGAAGTCGCTATAGTTTGTATGGATCAATGTTTTTTGTAGGGATATTTGTAGGGATATTATTTTTAATGGCAACAGTGTTAATAATTTATTACAAACAAGTACAAGAAGGTTATGATGATGCACAAAGATTTATAATTATGCAAAAAGTTGGAATGAGTAAAAATGAAGTTAAGAATACAATAAATAAGCAAGTTTTAATGGTGTTTTTCTTGCCAATAATTGTTGCGATTGTTCATATTTTATTTTCATATAAAATGATATACTTGATTTTAACAATGTTGAATGCAGCAGGTGATCAAGTCTTTATGATAAGTATAGGAGTTAGTATTTCATTATTTATTGTGATTTATAGTATTGTATATTATGTAACTTCTAAAATCTATTATGATATTGTATCTTTTAAATAATATTTATAATTGAGTAAATGAATTAATTTAACATTATTTATTAATAAATCAAGTGATAAAAAAGTGCATTTAATTAAATGCACTTTTTAAATATCTTGTAGTTATTAATTCTTATCTGCTGTATCAACTATTTGATCGATTGTGGGTAGTTCAATGGGTTTTGTTGTTGGTATAATAGTTGGAGTAAATATTGGAACAATAGTAGGAGTACATGTTGGTAAACAATCTGGAGTGCTTGTTTGAATAGGGATAATTTCATTATTATCATAATTAAAAACAGTTGCACAAAACAGTAAAATCAAAATAGAAACAATTGCAAATAAGACAACATAAAAAGTCATTAAAGTTTTTTTATCATTACAACATTTATTGGAGCTACATGATTTATTCATAGGTAATATCCTTTCTCTAGTTTAACTAGTTATATGATATTTAATTCAATATATTAATATTGATCTAAGCACTTACCTATAAAACTTAATAACAATATAACAAAATAAAAAAACCTCAACGGGTTTCTTTATTTTATAAGGGATAGAATATTT
>CAMQTJ010000073.1 GCA_947037125.1 uncultured Holdemania sp. | reverse complement strand
CGAATTCTTAAAAAATTATTTCAACATCATCCAAACTGATCATATATTTAGTTCATTAACTAATGATGATTTAATTACCGAACAATCATTTAAACGCATGTTCGAGTCAATAATAAAAAAAATGAACAGTAAAGCTGAAGAACTTAACTATCCAATTGTTGAGAATTTAACGTCACATATATTTAGACACAACTTTGCTACAACGCTATATAAAGCAAATATCGGTATCAAAGAAGCTCAATATTTAATGGGACATAGCAATATAAAAATAACAATGGATATATATACTCATTTAGATCAAAAAGAAACAAATAAGACAACTGCCTCTAAATTAGAATCATACTTCGAAAGTCTATAAATTAATAGACTTTTTTTGACTACGATTTTGACTACGATAGAAAATAAAATAGCCCTTTGACTACGACTTGACTACGAATAATCGCATTCAATGTGTATCAAAAAGCTTTAGTTAAAGTATATGGCAAAACATGAAAAAAGCGCTTAAAACCAGTACTGTTGGCTTTAAACGCTATGTTTTTCAATGGTGGCCCCAGCCGGGATTGAACCGGCGACACATGGATTTTCAGTCCATTGCTCTACCGACTGAGCTACAGGGCCATTTGGTTGCGAGAGAAGGATTTGAACCAACGACCTTCGGGTTATGAGCCCGACGAGCTACCAGACTGCTCCATCTCGCGATATTTGAATAAACCATAAATCTTTGATACTGCCATAATTCATTAAGTTATGGCGGAGGGACTGGGATTCGAACCCAGGCGCCAGTTTCCCGACCTACCGGTTTTCAAGACCGGACCCTTCAACCACTTGGGTATCCCTCCATGTAAAACATTAACTTACTTTGAAACATTTCATAATTGGTGGACCCTGTAGGACTCGAACCTACGACCAACCGGTTATGAGCCGGTAGCTCTAACCAACTGAGCTAAGGGTCCCCTTTGCAAAGATTGGTAGCGAGAGTGGGACTCGAACCCACGACCTCCCGGGTATGAACCGAGCGCTCTAGCCAACTAAGCTACCTCGCCAAATTTTTTTAAAAATAATGGTCGGGATGACAGGATTTGAACCTGCGACCCCTTGATCCCAAATCAAGTGCACTACCAAGCTGTGCTACATCCCGAATTAAATTTAAATGGTGCGCCCAGAAGGACTTGAACCCTCAACCTCTTGATCCGTAGTCAAACGCTCTATCCAATTGAGCTATGGGCGCGTGCTGTTTATCAGCGCTATATAATATTAACAAATTTTGGAACACAATGCAAGCTTTTTTTTAATTATTTTTTTTAACTTCATTTGATAATTAATTATTTGACCTGTTGTGAACTGCCTTGCCTTTTTAGCACCTGCATAGTATATCACACCCACAATTAACTGTAAATAGAAACTTTCATTTTTTATTTTTTTATTCTTACTCTATGTATTTCAATACTTTCAATATACTACCCTTATTTTGTTGTACATAGAATTATAATTACACAACTATTATTTCACCTTAGTATTTAAAGCTAATAAACATTCTTTTTTTTATCATTAATATAAATAAAGCTCTTTACTAATATTTAATAAATAAAGCTATATAATTGTTATTAGTAAAATCATATACACTTTAATTTATTAAATATATTGATTTTATAATAAAAAACAAAACATAAAATAAATATGTTTTGTTTTTTTCAACCATTATTTTTTCAAGCCAATTGCCACCTGTTCATTAATAAGCTTATAGCTAAAACTAATACTTATTGATAATATAACAACAAAAGTTAATAAACCACTCATAGCAACCTGTAAATTACTTATTGAGACATTGATTCCTAAAAAAGAATTAAGTCCTATAGACAACATAACAAGTATCACAATACTTAAAATTGTTGCAACAGACGCTAATAAAATATTTTCTATTAGTAATATTTTCGTTATTTGTTTTTTATTGTATCCAATAGCCGTAAGTAATGCTACCTCACGATAACGTGAATTCATAATTTTGGTAAGTAGTACTACACTTATAAATAAACTAATAACTAAAAATAAGATTGATAATACCATAAACAAACGTTGTAAATTATCAAAAGTACTTTGTAGTGACCCTACTTGTTCACTTGCACTTTTTACTCCATAACCTAAATCAGCTAATTCTTTATTAATACTTACAATATTTTCAAAATCAATAACATCATAAGTAACAGAAAACTTATCTGTTAAATCTGTAAGTTGATAAAGTTCTTGTTCAATATCACTACTAATATAAAAATCATCATATCCAGCATTATATATTCCACTTACTGTTAATTCAAAATCTTTTCCTTGATAATGAAATTTTATTGATTGATTTAAAAGATCGGTAGGATTATCTACAAATTTCTTTGCAAGACTTGGTGAAAGAGCTATCTCATTTTTAAATCTTTTAGGCATAGTCCCAAATGACATATCTTCCACAGCTTTTGGCATAGGTATTTTTTCATCCATAATAACACTAATTTCATTATTACTAAGTGTTATATTTTTGATAATATATTGATAATAAAAATTTTCAATCATTTCATTACTTGATAATTCATCAAAAGGATCTTCTGTATCTAGTTTGATATATCCATTATTAAAAGCCGTATTTTTTTCTTTAAAATCATCAATTGATTGTGTAATCATATTTTTTGACGATAACGACATCATAAAAAATGATATACCCATTGCAATTGCAATACTTATAAATATATATTTGGTTAAATGATTTTTAAAATTAAGCTTTGCTCTTTTAAAAACACTTGGTTCTTTTGTCATCATCTTTGCTTCAATACTTTTTTTCTCTTGTATATTTATAACATCATCTTGTTTGATAACATTAATTTTACCATCATTAATTTCGATTGTTTCTTTTGCATATTCACATATTTTTTTATCATGAGTGATTATAATTATCAATTTATCTTTTGATATTTCTTGAAGAATACTCATTATTTGATTAGAAGATTCTCTATCAAGAGCTCCTGTTGGTTCATCAGCTAAAATAATTGATGGATTATTTATCAAAGCTCTAGCTATAGCTACTCTTTGTTTTTGTCCACCTGATAAATTTTCAACCTTGGCATTGATTTTATCTTGCATATTAAATTGTTTTAATAATTCTGTTGCTTTAATTGTGTTGTCTTTCTCACTAAAATCATTTAACTCAGCTGCTAATAAAATATTCTCTAATACACTATATCCATTAATTAAATGATAGTTTTGAAAGATAAAACCAACATTATTCTTACGATATTCACATAATTGTTGAGCATTCATAGAATTTATACAATCACCTTCAATTTTAATTGAACCGCTGTAATCATCATCAAAACCTGCAATTAGATTTAAAAGTGTTGTCTTACCACAACCAGATGGACCTAGTATACATGTTATTTTATTATTGTTGAATTGATAGTCAAGGTCATTTAATACATGATTACTTCCGTATTTCTTATTTAATTTCTCGATTTTTATCATTGTGCACCTCCAATTTTAAGCGATTTCACTTCTTTTGTAGTAATTGCAATATATGCAGATATAGCTGATGAAAATAAAGTAGTTAATAAAATAGCTGCAATTCCAATAATTATAGATTTAGTATTTAGTATCGAAACTTGCACCAACGCATTTGTTGCTTTATTTATTATTGGTAAACAAATTATAAAAATCAACATTGAACACGATGCTATTAATGTATATTCACTTAGTGTTAATTTAATTAATTGTGATTTATTATATCCACTAATTTTATAGACTGCATATTCATATCGGCGCATTATGGCTGTAATTAATGTTATTATAATTGATAACATAACTGCAAGAATTGCAATAAGAACAAGAGATGAACCACTTTGTTGTGTACTTTGTTGTTGTAATCTTACAATATCTTCTATCATTTCAAAACGACCTAAAGGTACAATACCTTCAGCTAATAAATCATCTTTGATACTAATCATATCACTTGGACTTTTAGCTCTTAATACAATGCTTGCACTATCTTGGTCAATGTTTGCTTGGCTACGCATTTCAAATAATGCTGATTTAGAAAAGAAGAAAGAATCTTCTAAAACAACTGTTCTAACACCATCTGGTGAATCAAAATAAATATCTGTATTACCAACTCCTACTACAGTAACTGTAGTTTCTACATTCATTTCTACAGGATTACCAGTTTTCCAATTATAGATAATTCCTTTAATTGTGATTTGTTTTCCGATTATTTCTTCATTACTTAATCCAATCATTTTCGCAAAACTTTCAGGTACAACAACCTCATTCGCTTCACCATTTGGAACACTTCCCGCCACCAAATCATTTAGAACAGGCACATTATTTGATGAATTAATTGCAAAATCTTTACCATTATATGTCACATTTAAATCTTTGACAGGTTGTGATAATAAAATATATTCAATTCTTTCATCTTGGGCGTACTTATCATATAGTCCACCAATATCTTGTTGTACATCAGCGTTTGGTGAATCTTCATCACCTCCTGATGCACTCATAAAACTTGAAACAATAGAGACATCTAATAAGCTTGATCCATAAGTATCAATTAAATCATCAAATATCACTTCGTTAGCATCACTAATTGTTCCACTCATACTTATTAATAAAAATACTGCGGTTAAGATTATTGTAACTACTGAAATTGAAAATCGCCCTAGTTTATTTTTACAATTTATCTTAGCTATATTAAAGGCATTATTTAGTGATAAATTTGATTTAATGTCTTTATTAACAATCTTTTTATCTTTAATTGTAATATTATTGTTTGTACTTATGATTTCACCTTTATCTAATTCTATCACATTATATTTTTTATCCACAAGACTTTCATTATGAGTAACAATTATAACCATTTTATCTTTAGCTAATTCATATAATAAATCCATAATAATTTTAGTAGATTCATTATCTAATGCACCTGTTGGTTCATCTGCAATTATAACACTTGGATTTTTTAATAATTCCTTAGCAATTGCAACTCTTTGTTTTTGTCCACCTGATAATAATTTTACCTTTTGATTAATTAATTGATCAATTTTTAATCTTTTAATTACTTTATCAATTTGCTTATCATTTACTTCATGATTTAAATATAATGGTAATTTAATATTTTCAATAACTGATAAATCATCAATTAAATTAAATTCTTGCCATATAAAACCAAAATAATTGTGATAATAATTACTTCTTTCATCATCACTTAACTCTTTTATACTTTTTTTATTAAATAATACTTCACCAGTATAATCTTTATCCATTGCACCAATTATTTTTAGTAAACTACTTTTACCACTACCTGATGCTCCTACAATAAAATTCATACCTTTATTGATTGTTATTGATACATCTTTAAGTGCAAAGTCATTTCCATATTGCTTTGTTAAATTTTTAATTTCGAACATTTCATACCTCTTTTTCTATCATCAATTTATGACTATACCATAATAATCTATTTCGTATAAATTTTATGTTAAGAAAATATAAAATTTATAATAATTGATGTATTATCGATAACGTATTAGTCTTAACACCAAATTTATTTAAGTTATGCTATAATTTAATTATAGATAGTAATGGTGATTAATATGAGAATACTTGTAATAGAAGATGAAAAAGATTTACTTGAAGCAATTTGTGAAGGTTTAAGAATGGATGGTTATGCTGTTGATATGTGTGATAATGGCAAAGACGGTGAACAAATGGCCTATAATGAAAATTATGATTTAATCTTATTAGATTTAAATCTTCCTTATATGGATGGTATTGACGTCTTAAAATCAATACGAAAAAATAATATTGAAGTTAAAATAATTGTTTTAAGTGCACGTGCTACAATTGAAGATAAAGTATTAGGACTTGATTTAGGTGCAAATGATTATTTAACTAAACCATTTGAATTTAAAGAGCTAGAAGCCCGTATTAGAAGCCTTTTAAGACGTAAATTTGTACAAGTAAATAAGATTATAACATGTGGTAATTTATCAATAGATACAACAAAAAAAATTGCATATAGTAATGATATAGAAATAAATTTAACTAAAAAAGAGTTTTCCTTATTAGAATATTTCATGCTTAATCAAGATATTATCATTAGTCAAAATGAGTTAATAGAACATGTTTGGGATGGCAGTGTTGATCTTTTTAGTAACGCTATAAGAGTTCATATAGCATCACTTAGAAAGAAAATAAAGGCTATTTTAAACAAGGATATGATTCATAATAAAATAGGTCATGGTTATTATTTAAGTGACAAGGGAGACAATAATGAATAAAAAAATATCAATAAGATTAAGAATTAGTATAATGGTTATTGTTTTATTAACAATTTGTTGTTGTATATTAACATTTATGATTAACTTTTCAGCCATGAAAATGGTAGATACTATCGAAATGCAAGAACTAAGTCCTGCAAGTACACAAAACAATATTGTTAGTACCAATTCTATTCAACTAACAAAACCTTCAAGTGCAATTGACTTTGTAAGAAAAGATTTTCGTATTGAAAGTGGTTTATTTATGATTATTGTTGTTATAAGTGGTGGTCTAATCACCTATTATTTAATCGGTAAAACACTTAAACCTATAGCTATTTTAAATGATCAAATGAAAAAAATTAGCGTGTTAAATCTTAATGAAAATATCGATATACCAAATAGTAATGATGAAGTTGCAGATTTAAGTCAAACTTTTAATGATATGACTAATAAACTTCATAATTCATTTGAAACTCAAAAGCGTTTTTCAACAAGTTGTGCTCATGAATTAAGAACACCTCTTGCAATTATTCAAACTAAAATTGATATTTTTTATAAAAAAAGTAATCCAACTATCAATGAATGTACTACCTTAATTGATAATGTCGCTAAACAAAATGGTCGTCTTACTAATATTGTCTTAAACTTATTAGATATGACAAATATGCAAACAGTTAATCAAAAAGAGGAAGTTGATTTAAATTTTTTATTAGATGAAGTCTGTTATGAATTGCAAGATATCGCCGATAAAAAAAATATTAGTTTAAATATTAATGGTGATGACATTACAATATTAGGTAATTTTGATCTATTGCATCGTGCCTTTTATAATCTTGTAGAAAATGCAATTAAATACAACAATAATGATGGAATAGTTAATATCATTGTTCAAAAACAAAATAACAAAGCTATAATTAAAATCATCGATAATGGAATTGGTATTAATAAAAAAGATTTCAGCCAAATATTTGAACCATTTTTTCGCTCTGATAAAGTTAAAATCAATAATGAAGGCATAGGTCTTGGATTATCAATTACTAAAAGCATTATTGATCGCCATTTTGGCTTTATTAGTGTTTATAAACTTGATAATGATGATACATGTTTTGAGGTTACTTTAGATATTGAAACATTCATTTAATTTAAATCATTTCACTCTCTCCGTATTTTATTAATCAATTAAATTCTTATTTTCATTATTTTTATTATTTTGTGATATAATACTTGATGAAAGTGAGGATTACTATGAATTATTCTAATAATCAAATGAACAATGATTCAGGATTCGATATGGATTATGGAACAA
Organism: uncultured Holdemania sp.; assembly: GCA_947037125.1. Classification (GTDB taxonomy): domain Bacteria; phylum Bacillota_I; class Bacilli_A; order Erysipelotrichales; family Erysipelotrichaceae; genus RGIG1896. The sequence goes on along the minus strand of CAMQTJ010000073.1, from coordinate 3,781 downwards.
ATAAAATTATATCAGCAAGTAAGTTTAACCTTATTATTGGAGGCTGTTTATTATGGGGCTTTGTCTGTAATGCAATAATTATAACATTTTTTTCACAGTGGGTTTTATCATTAAATTACTGGCTAGTACTTATTGGCTATTTAATTAGTTGTTTTGCAGGAGTAATGATCTATAGCAAATCAGATAAACCATTTATAAGTTTTATTGGCTACAATCTTATTGTTTTACCAATTGGTATATTATTAACTAGTTTCTTATATGGCACAAACGCAACAATTGTATTACAAGCTGTTGTCACTACAGGTGCTGTTACCCTTATAATGATGATAGCCTCGACAATTTATCCAAGTTTTTTCATGAAAATTGGTAATACATTGTTTATTGCTTTATTATCAGTAATAGTTGTGGAAGTAATATTAGTCTTTTTCTTTAGTGCTAACCCATCAATTATGGATTGGGGTGTAGCTCTAATATTTTGTGGATATATTGGTTATGATTGGGCAATCGCTAACCAAAAAGAAAAAACTGCCGATAATGCAGTTGATGGTGCAGCAGCTCTTTATATGGATATAATCAATTTATTTATCAGAATTGTTTCAATATTATCAAGAAAAGATTAATGAATATTTATATCTTATAAAAAAAAGTTAACATCAATTTGATATCGATGTTAACTTTTTTTTATATGTTTTTTTCTTTAATTTTTTTATTTATTGATTTTGCTTCAAAATAATTATACAAATAAAAACAAGACCAGATAACAACAAATGCGATAACGCCGAATATAATACTTAGCAATGATCTAACGCTAAAATTTAAAGGTATCCATCCGAACAATAATCCAATTAAAATATAACCGGTAATTCCTGTACTAAAATGAATTAACCTTTGTTTTTTTAAACTTAGACTATCGAAAGTATATACGATAGAACTACCTGCACAAACAATCCCAGCAAGTGCTGAAGCTAAGACTTGTTGTCCATAGTAAGGTGCCAATTCAACAATGAATTCAGTTCCTATAATCAAGTAACCAATTAATGATATTCCCACAAAAATGAAAAAGCCCCATGATATTCCATAATAAATATAATACAATACTTTTTTCATAATTATACTCCCAACCTTTCTTTAAATTCTTTTTTATAACTTCTAGTTATTACATCCATTATTCCACTTTTCATAACAATTTCCATTGTTCCATTAAATGATGCACATACATGAGAAATTTGTTTAATACAAACTATTGATGATTTTGATATCCTTACAAAATCATTTCCAAGCATTGATTGTAATTCATATAATGTTTTATTAACTTTATAAGTTTTTTTATCAATTGTATGTAATATAACATCTTTTCCAGATGTTGTAATTAATTCAATTAATTCATTTGATATTACAAAAAATCTATCATTAAGTTCACCCATCAATATTGAATTTTGTCTTTCCCTTTCTAATATTTTTATAGCTGTTTGAATATTATTAGTCAACTCATCCGTATATATAACTGCATATGGTTCATTACATTGTGAATCTACTTTAACTTCCACTTTCATTTTTATATCACCTCTTCTTAAAAAGAATAACATATTTTAAACACTATATGGTGCATTTCATCCGTGTATACAGTAAGTTACTTTTTTATATTTTTATAACTACTATTCATTGTTTAAATTATAGATTTTCATAATCTAAATTCACTTAAGAATACTTTTAGTTGTACTAATAATTATAAATAAAATGTGAAGATAGAGTATTTATTAGATACTTTACCTTCACATTTTTAAATTATTATTGTTTTTTAAAATTATATTCTCTTAGCGCTTGTTCAACACCATCTAAAAAATCATCTTCTGCACCCCATGAAAATTTAAAGAATGCGCCTTGTCCACCACCTGAACTTATTGCATCAACCATAACTTCATCTTCAAATGCACAAACACTGATTGTTAAACTAACACGATTCGAAGCTCTAGCATAGTACTTTTCAAATACCATAACGTATAGATCACTATTTCCTATTTGTCTATGAACCTCATCTACAAGACTGCAACTCATTCCAAATTTTGTTGAAAATTTATTTTTTAAGGTTTCCATAACCTTTGTGATTTCACCTTGACCTTTTAAACTAACTTTTGGCATATTAATCCTCCTATATTATTAAATAAATTATACCATAAATACATTTAACTTATAATATAATAGTTTTCTAAACATTCACCCCATTACATTCAACAAATAAACGTATAAAAGTCACCAACAGATATATACATATAAGCTAGTGACTTTTTTATTAATTAAATTAATGTGATGAAACTGATGTTTCTTTATCATGAACACTTACTTTATCAAATAAATGTGAACAAGCAATACTAAAACCAATTAATTTAACATCAACATCTTGTGATTTATATTTTAAAATAACCTTATCAATAGCAGAGACAGCTGATTCATCACATATTTTTGCATGTGTAAAATCAATTTCAACATTTGTTATATCTTTACTGTAATCAAATGCATCAATGAATTTTGTTGTTGAAGCAAAAAATAGTGGACCTTTAATATCAAACTTAACAAAAGAGTTAATTACATTCTTATTAATCTCAATTTCAGATGTTTTAGATGCAAATACAAGTGCACTTATTATTATACCAACAACAACACCATAAGCTAAATTATGCGTTAATAAAACAACAAAAACAGTAGACATCATAATTAGAGTATCTGATTTTGGTACAAACTTAATTCTTTTTATTGATTCAAAATCAAAAGTTGTTATAGAAACAACAATCATAACAGAGGCAAGTGCAACAACTGGAATATTAACTACAAATTCATTCAATAATATAATTGAAAATAACATTGCAGTTCCAGCAGTTAGTGTTGAAAGTCTTCCTCTACCACCATAATTATTATTAATAATAGTTTGACCAATCATACCACAACCTGCAATTCCTCCAAAAAATCCTGCACCAATATTGGCAAGTCCTTGACCAATGCACTCACGATTTTTATCACTTGGTGTATCTGTAAGATCATCAATTAATTGTGCTGTAAGCAATGATTCAACTATACCTACAAGTGCAACTGATATTGAATATGGTAAAATGATATTTAATGTTTCAAGATTAAATGGAATATTAGGTATCATAAACTTTGGTAAATCTTTTGTTATGTTACCCATATCACCTAACATTGTTATATCAATCTTAAATATGTTTACTATTAAAGTAATTGTAAAAATTGCAACTATTGGAGATGGAATTGATTTTGTAATCTTTGGAAATAAATAGATAATACCAATACCTAAAATACCTAATACAATTAATATATAACTTCCTTTAAAATGACCAATTTGTGATTGAAACATTAAGATACCTAAAGCGTTGACAAAACCTATCATAACCGGTTTTGGTATAAACTTCATAAGATTTCCAATTTTAAAATAACCTAATACTGCTTGAATTAATCCTGCAAGTATTGTTGCTGCAAATAAATATTGTACTCCATAATCTTTAACTAAACTCGCAAGAACTAATGCAGTAGCCCCTGCTGCTGCCGATATTAGCCCTGTTCTACCACCAAATATTGCAGTGATCACAGATATAACAAATGAAGCATAAACTCCAACCATAGGATCAACACCTGCTACTATAGAAAATCCTATAGCTTCAGGTATTAGTGCCATACACACAACTATTCCCGCTAGTAAATCTTTTTTAATATTTGAAAACCATTCTTTCTTTGCGTTTTTTAACATTTATACATTCTCCCTATTTTAAAC
>CAMQTJ010000072.1 GCA_947037125.1 uncultured Holdemania sp. | reverse complement strand
CAGTTTCAGTTTTATCAATACCAAACGCTAATGCAGCAGCTGTTGGTTCATTAATAATACGTTCTACTTCAAGACCTGCAATTTTACCAGCATCTTTTGTAGCTTGACGTTGAGCATCATTAAAGTATGCAGGTACTGTAATTACAGCACGGTCAACTTTTTCACCTAAATAATCTTCTGCATAACTCTTCATATATTGAAGAATCATCGCACTAACTTCTTGAGGTGTATATGATTTACCATCTAAAGTAACTTTTTGATCAGTTCCGATTAATCTTTTGATTGAGATAACAGAATCTTTATTTGTAACAACTTGACGCTTAGCAGCATCACCAACAATTTTTTCTCCATTTTTAAACGCTACAACTGATGGAGTAGTACGATTCCCCTCAGGATTTGTGATAACTTTTGCTTCTTTACCTTCCATTACAGATACACAACTATTTGTAGTACCTAAGTCAATTCCAATAATTTTTGCCATTTTAATTTTCTCCTTTTATTTTATTATTCGCTTACTTTTACCATTGCGGCACGTAAGATACGGTCTTTTAATTTAAATCCTTTTTGAAATACTTCAACAACATGATTCGGTTCAACACCTTCACATACCTCACTAACAATTGCTTGATGGAAATTATGATCAAATGGTTTACCTAATGATTCAACTTCTTCAACACCCTCATTTTTAAGTGCATATATTAATTGATTATAAGTCATTTCCACACCCTTATAAAAAGTATCGTTTTCATCTGTCGATTTAACAGCTAATGCTCTTTCCAAGTTATCAATTACAGGTAATACCTCTAAAGCAAATGATTGAATGCGATATTTTTGTCTTGATTCAAAATCAGTTTGCAATCTTTTACGGGTATTTTCAGTATCTGCATACGCCTTTAAGTATTCGTTTTTAAGTTTAACTACTTCAGCTTCAAGTTCCACATTTTTTAATCTTAATTCTTCACATGGATCTTTTTTCTCAAATAATTTTTTCTTTTTATCTTTTTTACAAGATTTATCATCTTCACTACATTCACATTGTTGATCTTCAACTTTTTCATCTACAACTTCTGTAGATTCTTGATTAACTTCTTCAACAACTTCAGTTTCTTTAATATCTTCACTATTCATAATTTCAGACCTTTCCATAAGATTTTTCTATCATACCCGATACATATTCAAGCATCGAAGCAATTTTGTCATAATCCATTCTAGATGGACCTACGACCATTAATTTACCACATTCATCATTATCAAGGGTAAAATTACTTGTAACAACAGCAACATCATCTAACCAAACAAATTCGCTGTTGCCCGAAGTCTTAATTGCTATTTGATCTTGTTTGCCGATATTTTTCCACAACTCATTATCCTCTAACATTTTCATTAAAGACTTTAATTTTTCAATATCAGCAAATTCTGGCTGATACATTAAATTATTTGCTCCACTAAAATAAACATTTTCACTCGCAAATTTAATAAATGCATTCACAAACGCCTGAAATAATATTTCATGTCTTTGAACACTTTTCGCAAGTATTGGTCTAATTGCATCCATTTTATCAAGTACATCACTAATAAGTGTTCCTTGTAAACGATCATTTAGAATACTGCAACAATTTTGAATATCATCAACTGTCACATCATCACTAAAGCTGAAAGTACGATTTTCTGTATGACCTTTATCAGTAATAAAAATCGCTACAGCACTTCGTGCATCAATTGGAAATAATTTTATGTGTTTTAAATGTTGAGAATTTGCATCAGGCCCTAAAGCACCAGATGTTAAATTAGTCATTTGCGATAATATCTCACAACTTTTTCTAATAGCATCATCAACATTAAGCAATTTATTACTAAATACTTCTTGTAAAGCAAATTCAGTATTTAAATATTGCTTATCTTGTAATAAATGTTCACAATAAAACTTATAACCAAGTGTTGATGGAATTCTTCCACTTGATGTATGTGTCTTTTCTAGATATCCTAATTCTTCTAAACCTTGCATATCATTGCGAATTGTAGCACTAGAGAATTTCAAGTTATATTTTTCTAACAAAGTTTTTGATCCAACAGGCTCTGCTGTTAAAATAAATTCATCAACGATAGCTTTAAAGATTTCTATTCTTCTTTGTGATAACATAACCGCCTCCTTAGCACTAAGACCTTACGTCTGCTAATGTTTTATGACGAATTATTAGCACGGTCAAGTGTTGTTTGCTAAAAGAATGGATAATAATATATTTTCACAATATTTAGCATAAAAATACTCATAAAACATTTAATATATAGAGGTCTTATATGAAAAATATCAAAAACATTATCTTTTCAATCTTTCTACTGTTTATTTTAGCTAATTTAGATAAGTTAGTCTTTACATCTATGACAACAATCAATTTTTGGTTTAATACCTTGATTCCATCACTATTTATAATGCTAGTTATATCTAATTATATACTAGAAAATAATTTAATTGATTTTTCGCATTTAAAACTAACTTATTTAAATAAATTATTCAATACAAATTCTTCTGCATTGCTATTAATTTTCTTTATGATTTTACTTGGTAGCCCATCTTCAATTATCTTGATTAATAATTATGTATATCAAAATAAAATTAACAAAGTAATGGCAATAAGATTAATATGTTGTACATCTATCATTTCTCCATCTTATATAATTGGAGTTTGTGGTGTAAATCTATTCAACTCAAATGAAATGGGATTATTTTTATGGTTAATACAAATATTAAGTTGTTTAATACTATTAATATTAACAAGAACAACTAAAATAGAAGTTAATAATAATATATCAACAAAAAAATACACAATAAAAAAAGCCCTATTAAATAGTTCTTTATCGCTACTATTAATTGGGGGCTACTTAATGATATTTTTAGCATTTTTTAATTTAGTTACTGGATATTTTAGTGAAAACATTCAATTATTTTCAGCCTATTTTTTTGAGTTTTCTTTAGCAATAATAAATATTGATACATTAAATATAAACCTATTAACTAAATCATTATTATTAACAGCAACACTTGCCTTTAGTGGTATTTGTATGCACTATCAAATATTTAGTGTTATTACTGAATTTAAATTAAATTATTTAAAATTTTTACTCTATAAAATACTCCAAACAATAATTGCAACATTACTTATTTATTTAATTTTTCAATTAAGTCAAATGCTGCTTTAGGCACAAATTCTTTAATACTCTTATTATTCTTTAAGATATCCTTAACGCCACTACTAGATATAAATGAGTATTTAGGATCAGTAATCATAAATACTGTCTCAATTTGATTATTAAGGGCCTTATTATAATGATTTAAGATCATTTCATTATCAAAATCATTATTATTTCTAATTCCTCTAATCATACTGTTACAATGATGTAAAACTGCAACATCAACACTTAAACCACTACCAATAATAACTTTCACATTATCTAATTGTACAATGCTATCTTGAATCATTTTAATTCTATCATCTTGATTAAAATAATAATTCTTATGAGGATTAATCATAATTACAACAATTATTTCATCAAATATTTTACTAGCTCTTGTAATTATATCTAAATGTCCGACTGTTATTGGATCAAAAGATCCAGGATATAAGGCTTTATTCATATTTATCACTCCTAGTTTTAAAATATGTTATTTTAGTAATTCCATAATTTTTATCTTTATATTTAATAATATTTTGATAATCACAATTAAATTCATCTTTTTTAAGTGATTCACAAACTATAACACCATTTTCCTTTAAAAGATTATTATCGTCGATAAATTTTAAAATAATATCTATTGCATCTAAATGATAAGGAGGATCTAAAAAGATATAATCAAATTGATAATTATCATTATTTACTTTATTTAATACATTCAAATAATCCATATTAAAAATAATAGATTGATCAACACATTTTAATGTTTCAATATTATCTTTGATTAATTTATAAGCCTGTAAATTAAAATCATTAAAGATAACCTTGCTCATTCCACGAGATATTGCCTCAAGACCAACAGATCCACTACCTGAAAATAAATCAAGCATAATTTTATCATCATAAAAATATGGCCCAATACTATTAAATACGGCCTCTTTAACTTTATTAGCGGTAGGACGAGTATTATTACCTTCAAGTGTTTTAATCGTCCTAGAACGATGAATACCAGCTATTATACGCATATTAATATTCCTTTTCTATACTTTTTTTATAACGATGAATAATTGATTGAGTGATTCCTATACTTATCATAAATGACATGATACTAGATCCACCTGCCGATATAAGCAACAACGGAACACCTGTTAAAGGAATTAAACCTGTAACACCACCAACATTAAAGAAGGTGTGAATTACTAAATAAAAGGCAGTACCAATCAACATAACTTTATCTTTTTCACTAGGTACAAGTTTTGCATATTTAAATAGTTGCTTTAAGATTATCCCATAAGCAACAAAAATACTCATAAAACCTACAAATCCTGTTTCTTCAACGATAATTGCAAGGATAAAGTCACTACTTGCTGCCGAAAAGTTCATATATTTTTGAACTGATGCACCAACCCTATACCAAACATACCACCTGATGAAAAAGAAACCATACTTTTAATAATTTGATATCCATCGCCATATTGATCAGCGAAAGGATTAGCCGCTGCTAAAAACCGACCTTTTTGATAGCCATCAATCGGCAACATATTTACTATAGTTGCACCAATTGGTGATAAAAAGATAACTACTATTAATACACCAACACCAATTGCTATAAGCAAATAACCTTGCCATTTGCTTAGTAGTGGATGTTTTAAAATCAAAAAACAAATACTTGAAATTCCTAATAAAACAATTGCAGTTCCCATATCTTTTTGTAAAAAAGCTGTAATAAATACAAAAGCTAAAACAAAAAATAAAGGTTTTTTTATTAAATCTTTTAAAGAAATATCAGTTCTTACAATATCACCTAAATAAACAGCGATAATAATCATAACAATTATTTTCGCAAACTCAGATGGTTGCAAACTGACATCAATACCTGCAACATTTACACCAATCCATGCATACGCACCAAATTTATCATCGAAAAATAGTCTAGCCGCTAACATCAAACCCATAGTTACTATAATAATGACACCTAAATATTGTTTACATAATTTAAAACTAAAAAATCTTGCACAAAATATCATACTAATATAACCAACTACTGTAAAAACAATTTGTTTAAATATAGTTTTAATCAATGTCATATAATTCGCTGCATCTTGACCCATAGTAGCAGATGTAATCATAATCAAACCAAATAATGTCAAAAATAAAACAGCAAAATGAATTTGGCGATCATATCTGTCATTCAAAAATAAAAAACTAAACTTTTTCTTCATTTAATCACCTCAAATAAGTCTTTATATTTTAACACATATTTTAGTTAAATGTGCGTATAATCGTTGCAAAATTTGTGAAAATATAATATGATTAACATGTTCTTAAGTTTATGTTTCAAAAATATAATAGTTAAGGTATGTTATTTAAGCATTTTTGTGTTCACAATTGCGTTTTTATTGTGAATAATTATAGCGATTTATTTTTGCATAAATTTAATATTAATAGTATTAAGTATAATTTTTAAGAATAAGAGGAAAATAGTTATGAATATAAGTGTGGAAAGTTTTACAAAAGACGATAGTTTAAAAATCCGTGAAAAATCAGTTGATGTTAAATTACCTTTAAGTAATGAAGACAGCAAATTATTAATGGATATGTTTAAATATGTTAAAGATTCAAAAGATGAACAGTTAGCAAAAAAATATAATTTAAGAGCAGCTGTAGGTCTTGCTGCTGTACAAATTGGTGTTAATAAAAAATTATTGGCTATTGATTTTGATGTTGATTATGATGAATTTGATAATCCTATATCAGTTTCATATGCACTAGCTAATGCAAAAATAGTTTCAGCATCAGCTAAAAAAACATACTTAGCAGGTGGAGAAGCATGTTTATCAGTTGATATAGCACATCAAGGTTATATTTATCGTAGTCACAGAATTAAAGTAAAAGCCTTTGATTTACTTACAAATAAAGATGTTTTAATTAAAGCAAGTGGCTATGAAGCTATTGTATTACAACATGAAATTGATCATTTTAATGGTGTGTTATTCTATGACCACATTAATAAAATCAACCCATTTCAAGAAGTAAGTGACGCAATTAAAATAGATTAAGTCATAACTTTTTGTAAAATAGAAATAAAATGGCGAAATTATGAAAGAGGACAATATGAAAGAAAATAAAATTACAGCGCCAAAAGATTTAATCAATAATAAATCAAACAATGAAATACAACGCATAAAAGACGATACTTTAGTTTACGCATTAGGCGGACTTGGTGAAGTTGGAAAAAATATGTATTGTTATGAACATGAAAATGAGATAATTATAATTGATTCTGGAGTTATTTTTCCAGGAGATGATCTTTTAGGTGTCGACTATGTTATACCTGATTATACTTACTTAGTAAAAAATCAAAAGAAAATTAAAGCATTAATTATTACCCATGGTCATGAAGACCATATTGGAGGAATACCCTTTTTACTTCAATCAATTACACTAAAGACAATTTATGCACCACGTTTTGCTAGTGCACAAATTAGAAAGAAATTAGATGAAAGACGTATGAGTAAAGCTGTTAAAATTGTAGAAATTGATAGTAATTCTACAGTAGAAACAACTCACTTTACACTTGGTTTCTTTAACACTACCCATTCAATTCCCGATTCACTTGGCGTATTAATCAATACACCTAATGGTCGTATAGTACATACTGGAGACTTTAAATTTGACTTAACACCTGTTGGATCAAATTCAGATTATCAAAAAATGGCTTATATTGGACAAATTGGTGTATCACTTCTAATGAGTGATTCTACAAATTCTGCTGTTGCAGGATTTTCAATCAGTGAAAAACAAGTTGCGAAATCAATTTTAGATATCGCTAAAAAAATACCAGGACGAATGATAGTTGCAACATTTGCATCTAATGTACACCGTGTACAACAAATTTTAGAGGCAGCTGTGGCTTGTAATCGTAAATTAATTATATTTGGTCGTTCAATGGAAAATGTTGTTGAAATCGGACGTAATCTTGGGACAATTTCAATTGCTAAAGAACATTTTATTACAGCAGATCAATTAAATCATTTACCTGCAAATAAAGTATGTATCGTTTGTACAGGTTCTCAAGGTGAGCCTTTGGCTGCTCTTAGTCGTATTGCTAATGGTACTCACAGACATATCAAAATGCACCCAGGTGATTCAGTAATCTTTTCATCAAATCCAATCCCTGGTAATGCAACAAGTGTATCAGCTGTTGTAAACAAATTAACAAGAGCTGGTGCTAATGTTTTAGTTAACTCTCCATTAAATTCAATTCATACTACAGGTCATGCCTCTCAAGATGAGCAAAAATTAATGTTACAATTAATTAAGCCTGATTATTTCATGCCAATTCATGGTGAATATAAGATGCTTAAATTACATGCTGATACTGCAATTGAAACAGGTATTCCTAAAGAAAATAATTTAATCTGTTCAAATGGTGATGTTGTTATTTTAAGAAATAAACAAGCATTCATATCAGATTTAAGAATTCAAACAGATGCTATTTATGTTGATGGAAATGATGCAACAGGATTATCAACTGCTGTATTACGTGATAGAAGATTACTTGCTGATAGTGGATTAATTGCTGTAATTATTACAATTGATTCTAGAACAAATAAAATATTATGTAAACCAAACATTGTTTCAAGAGGTTTTGTTTATATTAGAGAATCACAAACTTTATTAAAAGAAGCAGAACTTGTTGTATATGATGCATTACGCAAAAGAATGCAAACAAGAACTACATTTGGAGAATTAAAAAATTGTGTAAGAAGTGCTTTAGAACCATTTCTATACAAAAAAACTAATCGTAACCCTATCGTAATCCCTGTTATTTTAAATCGTAAAGAAGCTATGGTTCAAAGTAAAGTTTACCGTAAAACTGAAAACAAAAAATCTGTATAACTGCAATTTATTTGCAGTTTTTTTATATATAATTTAAATAAATAACATTGTTTATGGTATTTATGAGGTCATTATAATAATTTTAATTGTATAATGTTCGATTTTACATTATAATTAACAAAAGGAGAATTATTTTATGCGTAAATTCACCAGCTTTTTATTCTCTCGACTTGTCGTAACTATAATTGCAATAACCATACAGTGTTCAATGATTTTAGGAATACTATTTAGTTTTACAATTGGATTTGAAACAATTAATACATTTTTTATTTTATTAAGCTTAGCAATGTTTTTCTTTATTATGAACAAATATGAATCACCTTCATTCAAATTACCATGGCTTGTTATTATAGGTTTATTTCCTATTTTAGGTGGTGTAATATATATCTTATTTGGTCATGTTTATTTTAGTAAGAAACAATTAAGAATATCAAAAAAAATTAATGAAGAAATTGCTCAAATTAAATATGAAGATAAAAACATCGTTTTTAACGATAAAATGCTTAAGTCACAATCATTATATATAGAAAATTCAACAAAATTAATTCCTTATCAAAATACAACTGCGAAGTTTTTGTCAGTTGGTGAAATTTATCATGCAAGTCTTTTAGAAGATTTGAAAAATGCAAAGCATTTTATATTTATGGAATATTTTATTATAGATCAAGGTTATATGTTGGATTCAATCTTAGAGGTTCTAAAACAAAAAGCAAAAGAAGGTCTTGACGTTAGATTAATGTATGATGATTTAGGAACAATTAGATTATTACCTAATAATTTTCATAAAACTATTCAAAGCTACGGAATAAAATGCATTGTATTTAATCGATTTACACCGTCTGTATCATTACTACATAACAATCGTGATCACCGCAAAATAACAGTTATTGATGGCTATATAGGCTATACTGGTGGAATCAATATCGGCGATGAATATATCAATGCAATTAATAAATTTGGACATTGGAAAGATAGTGGAATTAGATTATATGGAGAAGCAGTTAGAAGTTTAACTATAATGTTTTTAGAATTATGGAAATTTACTTGTGAAAGTAATGATGACTTCAATGATTTTTATCCTCGTAAATATCACAAACAAGAATTTGAAACTGATGGTATATTTCAACCTTATGGCGATACCCCGTTAGATCATGAACATGTAGGTGAATACGTTTATTTAAATATGATTAATCAAGCTACAGATTATATTTATATCAATAGTCCATATTTAATTGTTGATTTTAATTTAATGGAAGCACTAAGAAGTGCTGCTAAAAGAGGTGTTGATGTAAATATTTGCACTCCTGGTAATGCCGATAAATGGTATGTACATATTATTACTCAATCACATTATGAACCACTAATCACAGCAGGTGTCAAAATATATGAATATACGAATGGATTCATGCATTCTAAGACATTTATATGTGATGATAAAGTTGCAGTTGTAGGAACTATAAATCTTGATTACCGCAGCTTAATTCATCATTTTGAATGTGGTTGTTGGATAGCTAATAGTTCAGTTATAACAGATATTAAAAATGATTATCTAGAAACACTTAAAATATGTGAACTACAAACACTAAAAAAATTAAGTAAAGTAACAGTGTTTAAACGATTAATTAGAAGTATTATTCGTTTCTTCTCTCCTTTACTATAAATGAAAGACACTTTCAATAAGTGTCTTTTTTTATCATGATATATAAAAAGCAAATCAAATAAATGATTTGCTTAATTTAAAATTATTTAACTTCAATGATTTTCATCATATTAGCACTACCAGTACCACTTGGATAACCAGCAGTAATGATAATTAATTGACCAGGTAAAACACCATGAGACTTAGCAATTGTACAAGCTAATTCATCATCATTTACAAGTTCATTTTTAACATCTGAAAATAATGGTTTAACACCCCAGTAAGCTTCAAGTTTTCTTTGTACTGATTTTGTAAATGTTACAGCAAATACAGGTACAGCAGGTCTAAATTTAGAAATACGTTGTGCAGTAGCTCCACTTTGTGTAAAGGCAACAACAGCTGCAATATCTAAAGTTAAAGTAGCATCAGAAACAGCGATTCCGATAGCATCTTGAATTGTTTTATTACTAGAATTTTTAGAATAATCTAATTTTTCACGGTAAGGAATAATTTGTTCTGCAGCTTCAGCAATTGTAGCCATTGTAGTAACAGCTTCAATTGGATATTCACCAGCAGCACTTTCACCAGAAAGCATAATTGCATCTGATCCGTCTAAAACAGCATTAGCAACATCACTTGCCTCAGCACGTGTACAACGAGGATTCGTAGTCATAGAATCTAACATATGAGTAGCTGTAACTACAGGCTTACCAACTTTGTTAGCAGCTTTAATGATTTGTTTTTGGTAAATAGGAACTAGAGCTGTTTGAACTTCAACACCTAAATCTCCACGAGCAACCATAACACCATCAGCAACTTGAAGTATATCATCGATATTATCAAAACCTTCTTGGTTTTCAATTTTCGCGATAATGTTAATGTCTTTTTTACCTTCTTCAATTAAGATTTTACGAATAGCAATAACATCTTCAGCACGTCTTACAAATGAAGCAGCGATAAAATCAACATCTTTTTTGCAAGCGTAACGAATATCACTAGCATCTTTTTCTGAAATAAATGGCATTGATAATCTAACACCTGGAACATTACAACCTTTACGAGTTTTAATTGGTCCACTAACTTCTACACGACAAGTTAACATATCTCCAGTATTTTCTAATACTTGAAGCTTCATTTTACCATCATCGATTAAAATATAGTTTTCATCAGTAATATCATCAAATAATTCAGGACATTGAATATGGAACATTTCTTTTGTTCCTAACATTTCAGCTTTACTGATTTTAACAATATCGCCTTTCATGTATTCTTCTTTACCATTAGCGAAAGATCCTAAACGAATTTCAGGCCCTTTAGTATCTAATAAGATAGCAAGGTTAATCCCGATACGGTCACTAACTTCTCTAACTCTGTCCATAATAGCTCCATGAGTTTCTTGATCTTCATGACTAAAGTTAAAACGAACAATGTTCATTCCCTTTTTAGCAAGTTTTTCAATCATCTCAGGTGATTTAGAAGCAGGTCCTATAGTGCAAATAATTTTTGTTTTCTTTGAATTCATTTTTTTCTCCCTTTTATACTAATCGATCAAATAATCGATATAGATCTTTCTTTGTCTTACGTGGTTTGCTTAGTGCCTCTTCAATTGGAAATCCAACAATTTCATTATCGATAATTCCAATACATTGACCTCCAAAACCATTAATCAACATATCTACTGCTTTTTCTGCCATTCTTGTAGCTAACACACGATCTGATGGACTTGGACTTCCACCACGTTGAATATGACCTAAAATTGTAGCTCTTCCAGAAAATCCTGTATTAGAACTTATCTTTCTAGCTAATTGATGAGAATCAGTAATTTTCTCACTAATTATTACAATTGCATGACGCTTGTTAAGTTGACAATCAAGATACTTTAATCTTTCTAAAACATCTTCTTCATCATAACCTGT
>CAMQTJ010000071.1 GCA_947037125.1 uncultured Holdemania sp. | reverse complement strand
TCTAAGTCTTGCTTGAATATTTTCATAGACTAAACTTTGATATTCATCATTATAACCATAATTATTAATTGTTTTAATTGTACTTTGATTTAAATCTTCAATACTTCCATTCACAATCTTTATACCTAAAGCATTAGATAAACGCAATGCATTGTTTATACTTGTTTGACTATTATAATTTGTTGCCATATTATAACCAACAATTCTATCACTTCCAACTGCCATACTTAATAATGCTGCATTGATTGTGGAATCAAGACCACCTGATAATCCAATAATCCATTTCATCTTTACATTAAAGTTTTTTTCATCAAATGCTTTAATTGCATAAACTAATACATCTAATAATTCATATTCATTTTCAATTACTTGATTAATTGTTTCAACATTAACTACATCTTGTTTAAAATCCGCATTTAAACACCCTTGTAATAAACCATTACTTGTAATATATGTTATACCATCAAATAACTTTACAACCTTACCACTTGTACATATACCTAACATATTTACACTTATAAAACAATTAGTATTAATATCATTAAAATAAATACTTTCTTGTTTATTAATATAGTTATGATTATTTAAATTAATATGATAATCACATATTGAATGATTAATTAAATAATCATCACTAACACTAAAATTAAATGTTTGATTATTTATTGTGATTATTTCATTAATCTTTTCATCTATTTGATTAATTAAATAATTATAATCATCATTTAATGATAATTTATTAAAGCTTTTTTTATATGTTACAAAATCATGGTTTAAATAATTAGTACACCATGCATTATCTTTACAGACATAAATTGCATTTATTAATTGATTATTTACTTTTGCTAAATTACCATAAACAATAATAATATCTTTAGATAAATCTTTTATTTCTTCATTCATTTTTATTAATGAATCAATATATTGCTTATCATTAAATTTATGTAATATCATCATTGATGATAAACATAATTCACTAAAGATAATCATTTCATAATTATCTTGTTTTGCACTTAAGATAGCTTGTTTTATTTGTTTAAAATTAGCCTCATAATCTAATTGTGTTACTTGTATTTTACCAATAGCTATTTTCATAATAAATCTCCTATATCTATTTTATTTTTATATTTTACTTACCACTATCAATTATAACATAATCAATAAATAAGTTATAATAGTTTCACTATTTATCTGTACCAAATAATGTACATAACTATTACAAAATATAAGTTATTCAATTCAATTGCTTAAATATCAATATATATTTGTGATTTACTTATCTTTATATGTGTGTATAATTGAATTAAAGATCGTTTTAAACGATAGAAAGAGGTTATTATGAATGCTTTTAAAAAGACTACCATGCTACTGTTAACTGAAAAATCTTCTCATAATTATCATTTCATTAAAGAAACATTTATTTTTATTTTATTATTTTTTGGTTCATCGTTTCTTACTTCTTTTATTTCAATATTTCTGATTGGTTTTTTAAGTCCATTTTTAGGTGGTGATATCGATTTAATATTAGAAACATCTATTATGCCTCAATGGATTACAATTCTCTTTTTATTTATGACAGTATTTGTAACAATATTCATTATTATCTACTGTACTAAAATTGAAAAACGTAGTTTAAAAAGTATGGGTTTTAATAAAAAAACTATGCTTAAAGAATATATGTTAGGTTTTGGTATTGGAGCATTAATGATTTTAATAGCATTTATTATAGCTGTATTATTAGGTGGTTTTAATATTACGTGGAATCCATCTACAATATCTTTTGGTCTGATCTTATTCTTTTTAATGGGTTTTTTACTTCAAGGTATGTCTGAAGAAGTATTATGTAGAGGTTATTTAATGAATACCTTAACAAAACGTTATTCAATTATCTTTGCAATTATGTTTAATTCAATTATTTTTGCTTTATTACATCTTGCGAATAGTGGTATTTCAATTATAGCTATTGCTAACTTAACATTATTTGGTATCTTTGCATCTGTTTATATGTTACGTCGTGGTGATATCTTTGGAGTTTGTGCAATTCATAGTGCTTGGAATTTTGTGCAAGGTAATGTTCTTGGTATATCAGTTAGTGGAATGCCTGTAAACGAATCAATTATCTATGCAACTACAACTGATGTAAGTACATTAATATCAGGTGGTAGTTTTGGTTTAGAAGGTAGTATAATTGTAACAAGTGTTTTACTTATTTCAATATTTATATGTTTTAAAATGCCACAAAAAGATCTTGGATTAGTATAAATAATTTATTGTAGTCTATCTATCAATCAATTTAACTTCATTTTAAACATCATAGCAAAAGATTAGATGATAATTATACCAATAATAACTTTATCGCTAAAAACAACCTTTAGAGCCTGATTTATTAAGGAAAAAATTAAATGATTAAACCAAAACCAAAGCTTAGATTAAACAATTATTCAACTAAAAGTGATATTTATATATTACTTGAACAAGCTGAAAAACAAGCTACAATGAATAATCAAAGATTATCATTTGAATATGTTTTATATGAGTTAAAAAAAACAATAAAAAATATTTAAGCTATTTACAAAAGTAAAAAGGATATCAAATTAAAGGGTATCCAAAATGGTTTGGGGTCTAGGAGTTTTGGGGTCTAATCTTGGGGTTTAATTTTGGGGGCAAATTTTCCATGTTTTTACATTAAAAAAGAGAAGAACAAATATCCTCACAAATATTTGCTTTTTCTCTCTTTTTTAAATATCATTAGATTATCTATACCTGATGACATATAAATACATGACTAATCTTATCACAGATTTTTTAAATTTAAAAGACAATGATTTAATCCTTATTGACTACCATGTTTCAAATTCAACTAAATTTATTACTCTTGAAAAAAAGCTAAAACCGCATTTTTGTTATCTATGTAATTTCAAAATGCATTCTAAAGGTGTTACTACAAGAACGGTTTCTCACCCTGTTCTTCAAGATGGGTATCATCTTATTTTCAAATTAAGACAACGTCGCTGGAAATGTACCAATGTTGATTGTGGAATTACGGAAAATGATGTTTTTTCTTTCGCTACCAGATACATGCATACCACTAATCTCACACCACTTCAAATTTGTTTCAGTTTAAAAGATCTGGGTGCTACTGCAATTTCGGTAGCTAAAAAATTTAATGTTTCAGATACAACAGTTCATAATTACTTCATGCAATATGTTGACTTACCAAGATTGAAGCTTCCCGAAATTTTATCAGTTGACGAGGTTTTCTTGAATATTGATTATAAGCATAAGTACGCACTTGTTCTAATGGATTTCGAAACCAAGCAAATTATAGATATTCTTCCAAGCAGATTAAAAGAAGATACTCAACGATATTTTTTGGATATACCTATAGCTGAACGTAATAACGTAAAATACTTGGTTTGTGATATGTATAATCCTTATATTAATTATACTAAAACATATTTTACTAGAAGTAATGCCGTCGTAGACTCGTTTCACGTCGTTGCGTGGCTTACTAATAAACTTAATATGTATATTAATAAAGTAAAGAAAAAATTCCAAGAGCGTGACGTTTTAAGGCTAAAAGAAAAAAATGAATTAACTAACAGATCATACTTAACAGGTATTGAATCTCGTGAAGTTTACATTCTAAAAAACTATCGATGGGTTTTATTAAAGAATAAAGATAATATTGAATATAGTGGTAATCGACATTATATCAATAAACTTTGTGCATACTATGACACCTATCAGATTGAAGATTTATTTTTTAGCTTAGATACTCATTTTAAACACTTAAGAGATTTAAAAGAAGTATATATTAATTTTAATAAGCAAAATTTAGGTAATCCTTTATCTGCAAATCAAGCTCTTATTGAAATAATTGAAATATACAAGAACTCAGGTGAAAGTATATTCATTGAATTCTCAAATCTTTTAAAAAAATTCACTAAAGAAATAACGAATTCATTCAACGTCGTAAAGAAATTAGATGATTCAGGAGAACTAATAATTAGAAGAATATCTAATGGACCAATAGAATCGTTCAATAGAAAACCAAAAGATTTGAAAAGAAGCTCTAGAGGTTTTACCAATTTTGATTATACAAGGAATAGAATATTATGGGCAAATAGAGATGATGCAGCAATACGAGCAGTACCAAAAAAATTTAAAGAAATACAAACAAAAACAGATATCGTAAGAGGAAACTACATAAAAAATAAATAGAAAGGCTTCAGGTATAGTAAAAGGATATCAGTACATTTAAGTATTGATATCCTTATTTTTATGCAGACCCCAAAATTAGACCCCAAAATTATTTGATTGTTTTTTTGTAAGACCCCAAGATTAAACCCCAAAATTCAAAGGCTAGACCCCAAACCAATTTGGATACCCAAATTAAATTGATATCCTTTTATTTTACTAATAATACTTCCTTAGCTTTAACTTTTAATTTTAGTCATATTTTCGCTTTTTTAAAATTATGAATACAACACCTGTAATTGTAAATAAAACAATTATTAATAATGGAATACCTAACATCAAAGAATCACCTGTTTCAACTACATTCTCACTATCCGGTGTTTCACTTATTTGTGGATTTGGAGTTAATTGCGAATTATTTTTAGCTGCTCTATTTATTTCTCCATAGTTATCAAAACTATATTCTACACCATCAATTGTGTGTTTTCCAATTAGCTTTTCACCATCATCATAATATTTCCAATTACCTTCATCATTTACCATCCATCCAATAGCGGTTTCACTATCAATGAAAAGTTCAATAAATCTATTGATCATTACAAAAGCTTCAGCTCTTGTTGTAATAGCTTGTGGATCTAATTTATTACTGTCTTTACCACTTAAGATACCTGCCATTTGCATAGCTTTAACTTCATTTTTTGCCCATGAACTAATTTCTTTAGCATCATCAAAATTATTTTCTTTGTGAACTTGTGGCAACACAAAACCAATAACATCCGCATAGTTGTAAAGAATCACTGCCATTTGCTCACGAGTAATCTCACTATTTGCACAAAATTTTGCATCTGTTTCATTTGTAACAATCTTATTTTCACTTGCCCAAATAGCATAAGGCATGAAATAATCGTCTACTTGTACATCTTCAAAATTATTTAATTGATATTTTTTAGTATCTAAATCAACTATTCTTCCAAGAGCTGTAACTATCATTCCTTTTGTCATTGACATATCAGGTGAAAATTTACCATCTTCTATTTCATTAAACAAATCACGATTTAAAGCAAACTCAATGCTTTCTTTTGCCCAATGATTTGATATATCTGCAACCTTAACTACTTCTTTGTATCCTACTGCATACGTTGAGAAATGATTAACACTAAAAATCAATAATTCACGTTCTTCATCATAACTTGATTTTTCTAAATAACTTACTGTTTCATCATTATCTACAAATACACCTATAACATTAGCTGCAGTTTCATTTTCTTTCAATTCATAAGGAATAAAAATTGAAAGACTATCATCTTTAAGATCAGTAATCTTTTTATCTTTACCGTAAGTAATTTCAAAATCAAATGCTGGACGATTTCCTATTACTTCTTCCACATTTGTTTCAATTTTTTCATTATCTAGGCGTGTATAAGAAATATGTACATCACCATTTGCTTGTTTAGTTATATTTTTCATAGCTTCAAGATCAATTACAAAATGTACTTCTGGATTATTAATTACAATTTTTGTACTTGTAATTTCATTATTAATTATTTTATCTTGTAATGTTTTAGGTAAATTAACTGTAACTTTCTCAACATTTTGATTTATTGTAGTTAAATTTAATGTTATACAAATTTCATTACTATTCGTTTTATTTGATTTTGCTTTTTCTATAGCATCATTGATTTCATCATCACTAATATAAACTACTTCATTACCATCTTCTACTTCATCATCAACACTAACTACAACATCATTAATCTTATATGATAAATCATTTGACGAATCATTATTCGAACTATCATCTTCAGGAATAATAGTAGGTAATTTAGGTGTTGTTTGTATATTGCTTGTTATATGACTTGCATAATGTGTTGATGATTCTTTTACTCTAACATAACCTGTAACAGATATATTATATGCAATACCTGATTTTTGGTTGTTATCGCTAAAATTGATACCATCAAAACTATACTCACCATTAAGTACACTAGGTATAGTAGCTGTGAATGCATTACCATTTTTTGCAATCTGTAGGATGAATGAATCAGGAGCTAATTGAGCATCTTTATCTTTTAATTTAACTCTCAAAATAATAGTTGCATCATCATAATTTTCCATGATGGCTTTAACTTTAATATTCGCAACATTTCCAACCATACCATCACCTGTTAATAGATATTTTAAAACATTTGCATTTACAGTAGGTGTACTATTTATAATTTTATTATCATCTACTAAACTTACATATTCAAAAGTAGTATTACCCTTATCAATTGGTAATATCACATTTGATAGATCAAATATTTGCTCATCTGTGACATTTTTAATTATTAATACTTCCTCATTAATTTTATCTGGTGCAGCAGCTTTATTAATTAAAAATTCTGCATCCGTTTCGCCACCATAATTATTTATTAAAGTTACAGTAGCAACAGCTGTTCCTGCATTGATGTTATTAGTATAAGCAACTGTATAATCAGTATCTAATACTAATCTTGTATCGACATCTTTAACCAAAACATTTGCATCAGGTTTTATAGCTTCACCTGTAAAAATATATTTTTCACTTACAGTTACAGTTGGTGTTATTTCTTTTGCAGTTATTGTAAATTCTGACGTCTTTTTGCCACTATAATTATTAATTAGAGTTATAGTTGCAACAGCTGTTCCTACATTGATATTATTAGCGTAAGCAATTGTGTAATCTGTATCTAATACTAATGTTGTATTGCCATCTTTTACTACTAAAACTGGCTCAATTGCCTCACCTGTATAAGTTTCAGCTTCAATTTTTTCGATTGTAGGTGTGAAATCCTTAACTGTAATTTCTCCTGTTACATCTAAAAATGTTCCATCTAATGCATAGTTGTTAGCCTTTACGCTTGTTTCAACTAAACTTGCAGATCCCGTAACATTTATATTTGTGCCAACATTATAGTCATCAAAATTAGGTGTTCCCACTGTATAATCAGTATTAATGTCTAATGACTCCCTATTTTTTAAACCATCAAAAGTCAAATTAGTTACATTTACATCTGTAGTCGTATCATATTCCTTAGTTGTAACTGTACCCCCACTAATTGTGAGTGGTGCTTGTGTAATATTAAATGACACTACTTCACTTGTCGAATCATGTGTATTATACTTTTCATCAACACTTGCCTGAATATAATATGTACCTGCATTAGTTGGCTTTGTTATTGTAGGTTTTGACATATCTTGTGATTCACTGTACAAAAAACTAACATCATCAAAGATAATATCGGCATGCTCAGATATTTCAATAGTTACCTCATCAATAACTGGGTTATCAATAGCTAATCCACTGTACTCTCTATCAACCATCTTAACAAGGGTTAAAATAGGAGTAGCCTGTGTAACAGTAACTCCAACATTTACTGATTTATCTTCGTATATTATTGCAACAATTTTATGCGCTACTACAAGATACTTAGTATCATAATTGCCATGTTTATATGTATAATTAGTAATTACTTCATTTGTTTCATCATCATAATTTGCTTGCACTACCATACCTTTTGTATCAAATACTTCAAATGCCTCATATTCAGTTTTATCTGGTTGAGTAGTTATTTCAATATTTTCAAGTACTCTTTCATCAGTAGCAGCAAAAACAATTGTAACTGTTTCAGTATTCACATCATATTTAACTGAAGTTGCTCCTGCATAACTAAATGTGTTTTCATTTGCTCCGTCCAATGTATAACCATGTCTTGCAGTTAGTTTAATTGTTGCAGTATATACTGTATTTGCAAGAAATTTCTCTGGTGAATCACTCCATGTGATTGCCCCAATAATTTGTGTATACTTAAATGATGTTTCTGGAATTTCATTTTTAACTGGCTTTTTAAAATTATTTGTTAAAATTGCACCATTGCCAGAGACAGTACTATAATACTTAATATACATACCAACTGCTGCCGTTACATATTCAATTTCATCCAACGCTGCCATCTTGTAAAAACCAGCACCATCTTCTACATGACTTTCATTGATAACAAAATGTTTAAGTAATTCTGTCGCATGTGCTTGAGTTCCAGCTATAAATTTACCATCAACAGCACTATTATATGAAAATTTATCTGGTGTTTGATTAACTAAATCCACAATAATTGGATTTACTGTAGTGATTGTTTCTACGTCTGAACTATAATCATTTGTATATACAATCGTACTAGCATTACCTTCTGATTTTAGACTTTTAACTTTAAATACACCTGAAAGTTTACTTCCATTATTAAGGTTTAAATTATTCGCACTTATCGGCCTGTTTGCACCCATTGTAACATTCGATTTATTTAAAATAACATTGTCTAATGTTGAAGGTTCTACATAGTAATTATCAAATTCTTTAATTGCAATAGTGGTATTTACCAAATTCAAATTAGAGCTAATTTTACCTGTCATATTCACACTTGTTGCATTAGTTCCTGCAACAAATGTTAAATTTTCCATTGTCAACGTACTATTTGCAGGAATTCTAAAATCCGCTGTGTACATATCCGAACTATGATTCATTGTTATATTGTATAATAGATTATCAATTGTTTTAATTTTTAAATTACCTTTTTGCAACATTTTATCCTGAGTAATAGATGTATTATCAGCCTTAGCCAATTTAGCATTGCCAACTAGTATAATTTCACCATTTTCAGCTACAGCATCATACGCAGCTTCAAGACTAGCAAGTGGATTTTCTAAAGTAGCACCATTATTAGTATCAGCACCAGTGTTACCACCTAGATATACTTTATTATATTGTTTTTGTGTAACTTCATTAGTAGCAATTCTTTGTCCAACAAAATACTCACCCAATCTATTCGTTACAGCCATTTTATAACCAGTTTTCAAACTATTATTAATGATATATGTTTCGCCAACATGTTCTGATGTAGCAATCCATGAAAACTCGTCATTACTAAAAGCACCATATTCCCCACTTTGCCAAGTTGTATTTAAAATATTTCCTATATTTTCACGAGTAATACCCTCTAGAAAACCTTCAAAAGTTAAATAAACCGTATCTCCTGTTTCGATATTTTGATCTACTACAGTAGTACTTGTTGAATAGCTTACTGATGGATTATTTGCTGTAGATTTACTTACATTACAAAAAAATCTTTCTCCTAATGGTGGAGTTATTCCACTACCTGATAGTTTTCCATAGTCGTATCCCAAACCAGAATTTTCAGCTACAGTAACTGTTCCATTATTTACAAATTCAGACTGAATAAGAAATTCCTTATTATTTTTGCCTGTCATTTCAACTTTTCCATTATTTGTGAGTTTTCCATTTAATGTGTTAAGTGTAATACTCTTATTGTAAAGTTTTAATGTTCCACCTTCATCAACAGTGATGTTACCTGTACTATTATCTGCAAGTCTCAAACTAGTTTTAGTTGGAATTATAATATCTTTTTCAGTAGTAAAAGCATTTGCACTAACATCGCCATAAGTTTGAATTGTATTTACACTTTCATTAGCAATAGCGTCTCTAAGTGAAATTTGATCAGTAACTATACATACATCTCCATAGATTAAACTAGCTTCACTATCCACTTTGATATCACCATTGTTTGTAAATATTGAAGTAATATCAAAGCCGAAAATACTATACCTATTCGCATGAATTAGCCCATTATTTACAAGAGTTCCCTCAAGTTTACATGTTGAACTCTCAGCTCTTAAAAACAATGTACCACCTTCTTCAATTACAATATTTCCTGCACCACTAGTTATTAGTTTTAAACTAGTTCCATTTGGAATTATAATATCTTTTTCAGTAGTAAAAACATTCTTATAAAGTTCAACATTACCTTCAATTTGAATTGTAGTTACAGCATGATTATTAATCGCTGCAAGAAATGATGTACTATCAGTAACAATTGTTGCAGGTGCTTTTACACTCACTTTAGCAAGTTTTGATGTTGCACTTATTACTTTTGTAGTAGTACCAACATTTTTAGTAGAAGTTACTATACAGTAATAATATGTACTACCACCAACATCTGTTGATGGGGTAAAACTAGCACTAGTTGCTCCTTTAATTGCAATACCATCTGTTTCAGCAGTTGCACTACTATACCAATGATATGATAAAGCAAAACTATCAGATGTTCCTGCTTCAATTACAAGCTCATTATTAGTAGAGTTAGCCTCGTATATTACCTCATCTGATGAAAGATCAGTTGTAATTGCAACATAATCATCAAAAAGTAAATTAGTAGCAGTAATAATAACACCAGAATCAGCCAACTTTGCTTTCCACGCTTCTAAATCAGAACCATAAGGAACATAATATTTTGCATCACTACTGACTTCAGCAAATGCATCATTACCAATTATTTTTACACCATCAGTTATGATTACATTTTTAACTAAATTTTTATCAGTTACATGTGATTCCCAAGATGTCGTACCTGCATCAGTTTTAACTGTAAGTACACCTGCTGCTGACCATGCATAATCCGCAATATCTACATCAGTATTTGCCACTGCACTAACTTGTGCTTGTGATTTATCTACTGCTGTTACAACATCAGTAGTAGCGATTGGTAACAATACTTCATCACCAATCAATGCATTATCAACTACTTCATTACTTTTTTCTATTACTTCACAATCACCATTATGATCTTTTTCAAGACTACAATCAATCGTATTACACTCTTTCACTATTTCATCTTCGACTTTGCTTGTTCCATCATCTGTAGTAGTGATTTCTAATCCCTCGTCTAAAACAACATCATTATCTGTTGCTAAAACAGGTGATACTGTACTAAATAACAAACATAATGTTAATAGTAATGTTGTTATTTTATTCGCAAAACTTCTTCCCATTTTTTCTTCCTCCTATTTTTTTATACCATTCACTTAAAAACTAATCTTTTAGCTTTAATTCTAAATAATCATAAATATTGCCTTAATATAATCAACATTATGTCAATTTTCTTTATTATAACATATTTTTAAAATTAAATAATATTTTTGACAAATATTAGCAATTTATGATTATGAATCTAAATAATTTTAATAACAAAACTATATATTTTATCACTATAATTACAATTCTTTATTAAATATTTACTAATTATATTTTCAGTAATAACTCTTATTTTATTCTATAATGGAAATTTGTTTAAGTTTTATTAATTATTCTACCTGATCATCAGACGCTACAAGATGTAAAATTGCTCTCAGAAATGTTACATGTATAGAAAATTTGTTTTCTAGGGGTTGGAACTGAATGATATATGTATGAAGATATTTTATTCATTATTTTTATGTCCTGTAAATCTATGATTGAATCTTTATTGTTGGTAATTAAAAATAACGGTAGGTCTCTTTTCGTAACTCCATGATAAATTCCAGTAATATTATTTTTGATATTTCCTATTATTACATTTAACTAATATAAACGATGACTATTAGTCTCATATTTTCTTTTTTCGCTTTTTAAATCTATTGTATCCTTAGTATATTATCTGTATTTTTACCATCTGTATTAATCTTACGGTTTTTATCTAACTTCATACTTTTTGCTGTAATTTTCTCTATATTTTCACAATTATCAACTGGCATTACGTGCATTTTTAAATATAAAGGAATACTATTTTCAATCT
>CAMQTJ010000070.1 GCA_947037125.1 uncultured Holdemania sp. | reverse complement strand
TGAGCTAAACCTCCGTACCAGTGTTGCTTATTTATTGCTTAATTAATATACCATATATGCACAACAAGGTCAAGCATTTTTAACAAAAAACATTATTTTTTTAATTTTATTGTAAAATAAGCAACTATTTTAATACTATTATCAAATTTTTAATATATAACATAATCACATTATTATTTTATAAAAATATTAATTAAAAAAAACATACTATTTAAATATGTTTTTTTTATATTTATTTTATTTCAAAAAGCATTTTAAGTCTTCAATATTTTTTTGTTCTTCTTTTAATAAGTTATCAGCTAATTTTACTATTTGAATATCAGCATCTTGATATTTTTTAATGTTTTTTGTAACATCGATAATACCCATCGTACTTCCTTGAATTAACATCTCAGCCATGTGACATGGTGTTTTATCCATAAGTGTTTTTGCACTGATTGACATATAAGTTGAAATCTTAGCCATATTACCAATACCTTTTTCCTCATGACCTAACTCTTTTAATTTATTACACGCTTTTTCACACATACACTTATACTCTCTAAGTTGAGAATTCATTTGTACATTCAACTTTTCATCTTTACTAATTTCAAGTAAATGATTTAATGATTCCACACCCATTTGACAGTTTTGATAAATGTAATTTAATAATTCAGTATTTCCATTCATAATAATCACCTCAATGTTATTATTATCTAATTATTATAAAATATTCATTAATAAATCATTTTATCATCTAAATTTTACTCTTATATATTTTAAAATAGATTATTAACTTTTTTTACTCTACATAAAATTGCTATTAGTATAAAGATAAATCCTGTTATTATCAAAATTATTTTCTCATTAATTGCCACTTCTTGCTTTGAAAACAAATACCAAGACGAAAATATTTTACTATCAATAAATATATTAGCAACAAAATACATGAAAGGTATCATATACGCTATAACTGGCTGGTCAAATATTGAAAACAACAATAATGCTATTGAACCTAAAAATATAGAGTTCGCAAAAAAATCAAAATATAATAAAGGTAAATTGAATTCGCAATTTCCAATTTTTAAATATACAAAAAACCCAAATCCTATTATTAATATAAAAAAGATTGCTTGAATTATTCTTAAACCAATAATTTTAATACTTGATACTTTTTTCGATAATATTAATTCACGTATCTCATTATTTGTATCAGGCAAAAATACTGTTGTCAGCAAAATGATTCCTATCAAAGATAAATATTTTTCTACAACATGGATTGTTTGTAGTTGTTCTAAATTTTCTGTCCCTATAAATAAGGGGGATAAAGACAATAAAATAATACAACATAAAATATGATAAACTAAATTATGCTTTAAATTAACCTTTAGTATGCTTAAACAGTTTTGCATTAAATTGAAGCCTCCCTACTCTTTTTTTAGATACTACAATAATTATTAAACCGACAATTAAAATACTTGCCACACTATATATAATTCTATTTTCAATAAGCTGAGGCAGTATTTTTTCAAACTTATCATAAGATCCTAATTCATTAAATCTTGGTATTAAATTATATCCTGCATTTATTAATCCAGTACTAGCACTACTTGCAATCGAAATAAACCACAATAATATACTGAATAGAATTGGTAAAAGATTTTCAAATAATGAAGCAAAAAAGTAAGCAAATGCTACTACAAATAATATAGTTGGTAACAACCAACCAAAACAATAAATTGCAAAAATATAATATTGTGTTTGAACACCATTTATATTAGATACAAACGTCGCATGAATTAATGGAAGTATTGATAAAATCAAAACTGGGATAAAAGTCATTATTACCATAGCTAGATATTTAGAGCAAACTAATTTTAACGTACTAACTTTTTTACAATTAACCACTTGAGACACTTGATTTTTTTTATCTTTATATACTCTTGTTATTGCAAAAAAAGCTGGTACAATCCCCAATAAGATACCTGTATAGTCGCAAAACAATCGTGCGTATGCACTTGCAACATCGTTAATACTTATCGTCTTTTCGTAATTTTCAAGTGCTTGTTGATAAGTCATAGGTACTGCTATATTTTGCATGCTTGCTAAACTATAGTTACTACCATTTCCCACATATGATTCTACTTGACTCATCATTGCTAGAAAATCACTATATTTCACATCACTATCCACACACAAAGGAAACGTTTGTTGTGAAACTACTTCTACAATACCTGTTACCTCATCCTTTTTTTCGCTAACGCTATTATAGTATTCATCTAAATCTGATTCCCATTGTGTTTCATCTTTACCAAGTAATGTTTCAAGAATTTTAGCTACTTCATCACTTTCTTTTGGCGATAATTTTTTTTCTTTATAAAACATTAAAGGATAACTTGAATAACTGTTATTTGAATACTCACGAACTAAAGTATAGATAGTTTCATTCATAATATCTGTTTCATCAGTTGTAATATTATATCCATAATAGCCATCATTATTTTCCACTGGCTTAGAAATATCATTTTCCGATCCCATTTGAGTAGTGTAGAACATAAATATCATTATAATGAAAATATATAACAAAACATTTTTTCCCCACATCTCACATTCTTTTCTTAATAGACTAAAAAACATAAGAATCACCCTCTTTTTTACTCATTAAATACATATACGCATCTTCAACATTTACTTGACCAACCATCGCATTAACATATGGCTGAGTTTCGCTAATAAACCTAACTTCAACTTTGGCACCTTTCATCAAAACTCCGGTTACTGTGTGTTCTTTTTTTACTTTTTCTAATTCATTTTTTGCAACCTCTAATGTATAAATCTTTCCTTTTGCAAGATTAAGCAATTGTGTAACTGTTCCACTAAACTTAATTTCACCTTTATCTAAAACAACTATATTTTCACATGTTGCCTCAATGTCACCAACAATGTGAGTAGATAAAATTACAATTCTATTTCCTGCTATTTCACTTAAAATATTTCTAAATCTTATTCTTTCTTCAGGATCTAACCCTGCAGTAGGCTCATCTACAATCAATACTTTAGGATCATTCAATAATGCTTGAGCAATTCCAAGTCTTCTACGCATCCCACCTGACATTGCTTTTACTTTAGTTTTATGATTATTTTGTAAGTTTACTTTTTCTAATAATTCGACGATTTTTTTATGTCTATTTTTTTTATTTAAACCAACTAGTACACCTAAATAATCCATTACTTCATACACAGACATATTATTATACATTGTGAAGTCTTGTGGTAAATAACCAATTATATCTCTAATTTTATTCTTGTCTTTAATATCGATTCCACATAACTTCACATTACCATTTGTTGGCTGGTGAAGTGTTACTAATATTTTCATTAATGTAGTTTTACCTGCACCATTTCTTCCAAGAAGTCCAAACATCCCTTGATTAATTGTAAGATTTAAATTATTCAACGCTTTTTTTTCACCATATGTTTTTGACACGTTTTTGATAACAATTTTATCATTCAAATTTTTATCTATCATAAATTCCTCCACATACTATTTAAAGTACACAAATATAATAAAATCTAAATCACTATAAAATAACTATTTTTATATTTTCCCTATAAAAAAATTAGCAACAACAATTCCACCACCATTTAATCCATTCATTATTTCAAGATTGCCTCCATGCTTTTTACATAACATTTGACTAATAAATAATCCCATACCAAAATGATTTTTATCAGTTGTAAAATATGGATTCATCGCCTTTTTTATAGTTGAATCTAAAAAGCCTACACCATCATCTTGAATATATACATATAAATGTTCTCCTTGTTTCATTAATTGAACATTAATTTTATTATTAGCGTAGCGAACAGCATTATTTATAAGATTTACTATTACTTGTTGAACAATATCTAAATCACAATATAGATACTCCATTTCACATACATCAATTAACGAATCGAATTTTATTTCAATATTTAGATTAACTTCTTGCATACTTTCTACTATTTGTAACATTTGATCATATAATTTTTTTCTTTCTACTAAAATAACATTTAATTCCCATTCTTCAAAATCATTTATTTCTTTCATTGTATCAGTAAATCTTTCCATTTTATTAACTTGCTCGTCTAAAAGCATTAAAATTTCATTAGATTTAGCTTGTGTAATTTGATTAGTTTTAGAAAATTTCAGCATTATTTGAACATAACCTCGCATAACTGTAAGTGGTGTTCTTATGTCGTGTGCAAACGCGGCATTAATTGCTTTTTGATTTTCTTTTAACATCCAAATATTTTTCTTATTATTTAAAAGTTGTAAACGCATTGTATTTAAACTATTACAAACTCTCCCCATTTCATCACCACTAAGATAACTACAATCAAAACTAAGATCATTTTTCTTTAGTAATTTTATCTCTTTTTCTATTATTCTAAGTGGTTCTTTCAGTTTCGTATTGTAATATAAGCGTGTAACAATCACCGTAGTGATTATGATTATAATACAAATTATTACATTTTCAATGAATGTTAGCATATTGATTTGTTTTATTATTTCTTCGCCATAATTTGAATACCTAAAAAAATCATTTGTTAAAATCTGCATCGGAATATCATAAGTATCCAAACTTGTAGTATAAATAATATAACACCATTTATCAATGAAATTTCTAATTACTATTATTGATAATATCGTTACCAAAAGAGCTACGACAATATATATCATCATAGCTCTTTGCAGCCCTACATTTTTTAAATAGTTCCTTAATTCTTCATATTTTTTCTCTATAAAATCCATTTATAACCAACTCCCCATACTGTTTCAATTAAATTTTTTTCAGCTATATTATTATCTAGATATATTTTTTTGATTTTATGCCTAATCCTTCTTACGTGCTCTGTTATTCCTTCACTATCTCCCATTTTATCAAATCCCCATAGTTTTTCATATATAGTTTCTTTATCAAAAACAATGCCACGATTCTTGCTTAATAATTCTATAATTTCAAATTCTGTTTTAGTAAAGTTAATAAAATAATCACCTATAGAAACTGTCTTTGCATCATAATCAATCCTTAATTGTTCAATATTTAATATTTTATTTCTATTATTGTTTCTACTATCACGGCGAATATGTGCCATAACCCTTGCGTTTAGTTCATCTAATGAAAATGGTTTTAAAATATAGTCATCACCACCTACCATTAATCCATGTATTTTGTCACTTTCATCTGCTTTTGCAGTTAAAAAAACTATTGGTACATTGATATAATTTCTTATTTTTTGACACACCTCATACCCATCCATGTCCGGCATAGTTACATCTAATAAAATTATATCAGGATCAAAAGACAATTTATTAATACCATCATTTCCATTTGTAGCAGTATATACATTAAACCCCATTAATTCAAAGTAAGTTTTCAACATTTCTAAGACACTAATTTCATCATCAATTATCAAAATTTTATTTTTCATATCGCACTTCCTTATTAATACTTTAAAATATTATAACATTTAAATCACTATTAAATCGCTATTTTAAATAAATTACCTATTTAATTTAAATGTAATTGATTAAACTTTAAGTATTAATTTGTCGTATAATAATAAAAAAGTATACTATTACTTCAAGTTTAAGATAAATCTTTAACTTAGTTTTAGTATACTATAAGAAGAATGAATTTTATAAATTCTAATTCCAAATATTTATTTTTTCATTTTTCGCAGTTTTTTCAGCACTTTCTAATAAATAAGTATATTTATAATCATCGTAGATATAAGCAACTTTAGCTAATCCTTGTTTTACTAATTCCTCTTGCAATAATTTATCATCCACAAATATCCACGCTAGTAATCTTCCATACTTATCAGTTTTGTTATCTTCTTCAAATTCTAAACGAATTTGTTCAGCATTTTTTAGTGCATCACAAGTGAAATTACTTGCTTCTTTCCCAAATTCTTGTACTTCTGTTCCAGGTTTTACAGTTTCTGGTGTATCAATCGCTAAAAATCTAACACTTGTTTCTTGACCATCTACCATAAATTTTGCTGTATCTCCATCAACGCAGGCTGATAGTGTATTACCGTTAGAAACTTCAGTGTTTATAAAATTAATACCATTTGCATTTAGATAACCAACTATAGCAACAACTATAACAGCTAAGATACTTCCAAGGGTTTTCCCCTTTTTTCCTTTTACTAGTTTGCTTGTAATTTTTTTTGTAAGTGACTTTGCTTTTTTCTGATTTCTATTCATAATTTCCTCCATATTTTCAATGTCTATTTAATATAAACATTATAATTAAGTTACATTATTTTTTAAATATTTTATTAAAATAAAAAAGAGTTCTTAAAGGACTCTATAAGATACATAACATAAATAATAATTTTATAACTTACTCATAGGCAATATTATTTCGCCTAATCTATTATACCAAAAATAGATAATGTTTTGTAGATTTTTATCATAAATTAAAATTACATATTTTGAATATATTAGTCAATCAAATATTAATTACCGTAAAATATTTATTTTAAATTATGTAAAGAATGTTTTAAATCTTTATTAATTACAGTATATACTTTGAAAATATTAATTTTAATTATTTTTTATACCTTAAAAAGTTACAAGATATCACGATTATTTACGCCATACTTGTAACTTATTTATAATTAATTTTTAAAATTCAAAATCATTTAAATCAAAATCACCATCATCAATAATATTTTCACTTAAAGTTTCAGCTTTTAATTTTTCTTTGTCATCCATTTTAAAGAAAGGATAATAGATCATTATATTTATCGCAATAGTAATAATTTGAATAACTGCACCACTTATTCTACCACCAGTAGCAAGATATCCCGAAATTATCGGAGGTGTAGTCCATGGAATAACAGCTCCAATTGGTAGTGCAACAAAACCTAGAGCCATTGCATAATAAGTTATAATAGCTGTTATTACGGGAGCCAAAACGAAAGGAATAAGCATTTTAACATTCATTATAATAGGAGCACCAAATATTACTGGTTCAGCAATTTGAAAACTTACTGGAGCTAATGACAATTTACCCAAAACTTTGTTCTCTTTACTCTTTGATTTAAAGAATAATATAATCGCTAAAGCAATCAAACATCCAGCACCACCTGTGAATACAAAATTGTACAAAAATTCATATGTTATAATATTTGGTAATTGTTCACCAGCTTGGTAAGCAATACGATTCATATCTGAATTTTGAAGTAGTAAAGGTTCAATAATAGGCGCTGTAACTTGTGCACCGTGAATTCCAAACATCCAGAAAAAACATTGAACAATGATTACAAATATAATACCTGGTAATGTATTACCTAAAACACCAAGTACACTCCCAAGTGTTAATGTAACAAATTGATGAATATTATCGATACCAAAAGCTGCAAATATCATTGATACAACAATCCAAAATGCAACTACAATACCTCCAGGTATTATTGCTGAAAATGCTTTACTAACATTTAAAGGAACTGAATCAGGCATTTTAATCCTAATATCTCTTTGTATTAAAGCTCTGAATATTTCTGTACTAAAGAAAGCTACAATAATTCCAACAAAAAGCCCTGAACTTCCAAAATACTTTGTTTGAATCCCCATACCACCTTCTGTAGCGACAAATGGAGTTAACAAAATAAACGATGAAAGTGATAATAACCCTGTAGAAAGTGCGTCAACTTTATAATGTTTAGCTAAGTTATAAGAAGTTGAGAATACAACTGCTAATCCTAACATACCAAATGTTGAATCACTAGCTTTATTAAAATAGGCTTGTAATCCGATATTTTCTAAAAACTGTGTAAATGGTTCATACGGAAATTGCGCTATCAACATAAACATTGACCCAATCAAAATTAATGGCATTGCCGATGACATTGCATCTCTTAAAGCTACTAAATGAGGTTGTCTACTAATCTTAGATGCTATTACTTGTACTTTTTCCCCTATAAGTTTTTTATCAATCATACTATTCTCCCTTTTTATCTAATGTTAGATTTCGACATCATTACTAGTTGATGTCTACGTCCGCGAATAGCTTGTCCTAACGCAAATATATTTTCTGGTAAACAACAACCATTGAATGAATCACCGATATGTTGTAAATCTGCACCACAAGCCTTTGAAGTTAATCCTATTTTTTTAATTGTATCTATGTCAGATGAGTCTTGACTAGTACCATTTGCTGTCATAATTAATACTTTATCATTTATTGTTTTTCCTTTATTAAAATCTTTAACCATATCAACAATTTCTCTCAGATCTTTTTCCATAAAACATGGAACAGTGTATGGTGCAGGTACAAGTAAAATATCAATTCCAACATCAATGAATCCCTTAGCAATTTCTAAATTCATTACTGGTTCATCAACTCCTGCTCCATGCATTTTACCAGCAATAATCAAGCCACTGTAGTGTTCTTTAGCTATTTTAACTGATGATTTAATAGCATTATTAGAAACTCCAGTCCCAGGATTTCCAGTTAAGCAAATAAAGCTAAAGCCATATTTTTCCGCAAGTTTTAATGTTTCGACAGATACTTTTCTTCCGTTAACAATATCTGTACGACCTTCATTCATTTTAGCATCAACATCTACTGGTTCAAGATTGATCCCTATCGGTCTTGCTATAGCTTTTCTAATCCATTCGATATGACATTTACTATCAATATCCTCAGGAATTCCTTTTATTTGAGGATTAAACAAATCTAATACATTAAATAAAATTAAGTCAGCTCCTGCTGCCCTTTCGATTTCGGCATTAGTTACTCCTGTAAGCAATGTATTTTCAACAGGCACATTTTCCGCCATAATAACACGTCCTTCAGATGCTAATATACTTTGTTTTAAATCAATTGGTGATACATTTAAAAAATCTTGGCCACCAAAATCTAAAAGTCTTTTTTTCATAAAATCCTCCATTTTTTTATTTTTATTTATTTTCTTTTATCATTTTTACTGCAGTTTTTAATACTTTTTCACCATTCATCATTCCGTAATCAGAATGATCGATAACTGCAATAGGAATTCCTAAGTACCCTAATGTAGCAACGGCTGTATCGTAACTATATTTAACTTGCGGTCCAAGTAAAATACAATCAGATTTTTTTTCTTTAACAACTTCCTCCATTGTACTCAAAGGAAAAGCCTCAACTTCAACTGGTAATTTATATTTATTTGCAACATCTTGCATATTGCTAGCCAATAAACTTGTAGACATTCCAGCAGAACAAAATAAATGTATTTTTTTCATATTATAATTTCCCTTCTAGATCTTGCAATCTATTATTAAGTTTGATAATTTCTATTGTCATTATTTTGATAGTTTCAGCACTAATAAGCTGATCTTCTGCATGAATTAATAACAATGTCGGAGTAATTTTTTCTCCACATGCTTCCTTTTGAATAAGCTGTGCATGAGCTAAATGACCTTCAGTAAAATAACTTTCACCTTCTTTTACTTTATCGTAAGCACCATCTATATCTTTATCTTGCGCCAATTTCATCGCCTCTATATAACTTGACTTTGCCATACCTACTGATGAAATTATTTTAAAAGCAACTAATTCTAATCCTTCCATAATTTCTCCTTTCGATTAATTAAATTCACTCTTTAATTAATTAATTACATTTATATTATAATATTATAACTACCTGTTCACCCATAACAATTTTTCCTATCCTTAGGACATAATTTCTTTCATAAAATCAGAATGGTTTTCTATTTCTAAAAGTTTTTTTAATTTGTTAGGATCAGATACAACATCGCTTAACCAATTAAAGAAAACACTTAAAAGTTTATTTTCAGTTTTTTTAATTGATAATAGCAAGATTATTCTTACTTCGTAATCTCCCCATTTAAGAGGTTTTTTAAGTATTAATGTAGATATACATGAATCGTTAGCCATCACCTCAATCGAATGTGGTACTGCTATACCATAATTAAATGATGTACTGGATAATTTTTCTCGTTTAAATACATCTTCTTTATATTCAACACTTGCAAGATTTGCCTCTAGTAATTTATCACACATAAAATTAATTACTTCATCACAATCTTCCATACCATCTTTAATATAAAACAATTCTTTTTTTACCAAACTGTTAATTAAAATATTAAATTCATCTTTATTTCTTTGTTTATCTAAATAATTCAATGCCTGAAATATCATACTTTCATCTTCGTGATTAAGAAATAGATTTACATGTACAGTAAGTGTTTCAATTTGATGTTGTAACATAACTGTTGTTATTATTAAGTCTGCCGACACTTTGTCCACAATATTTTTTTCAAAAAAGCTATCGTTATTGACAATTACTATTCTTTCTTTAAATATATCACTAATTTTCTCAATGAACTGATTAGCTAATAATATATTGTACGGAACAATTATAATGACACGATATTTATCAACAATTATTGCTCTTTCATAAGCAGCTCCTAAATGTAAAGCTAAAAAAGACACCTCGTTTTCATCTAATTTATCCTCATAGTTCGTACTTATTATTTCACCAGTTTTTATAGCCATTTCAAAAACTAATGGATATTTTTTTTTGATTTCACTAATATAAAGATTTGTGATGCTAATATTATTTTTTTTCCTTTCAAGTAAGGAAATTAAATGCATTGTTAGTCCATCTATAAAAATTTTATCATTAGAAAAGTCAATTAGAAAACTATTTTTAATATTCTCAATTATTTTAGTAACAATGATTGTTGATTCCTCATTGAATTGATTATTTCTATAATCTGTACTTTTTTTACCTAAAAGTAAAAAAGCAAATAATTCAATTTCTGCTTCAACTATATCTACGTTGAAAGTTTCTCTTATTTCATTATAAAAATAACTTGAAATTTTATATTCAATACTCTTTGTTAATTTAATACTTGTTTCTAATTTTTTGATATAATTCTTTTTAAGAATCCGTTCAATAGAAACCCCTAAATGCACTATTATCATTGTGTATGCCATTGCATCAACCTTATATTCATATTTATCAAACGAATTATCTAAAATATTTTTAACTTTTATGAGGCTAAAATCTTTCCAAATATTCGCAATAATATCTAAATTCATAAAATTTCCTTTAATTTCTTCAGTTAATAAATTTTTATAAAGCGTTCTTTTATCTTTTTCTGATGCAATCATTTTTATATAATTTTTATTTTTACTTATACTTATAGTTGGATAATCAACCAACATATTTTTTATTTTTTTTAAGTCTTTATCCAATGAATACTCACTGATAAATATTTTTTCACTTAATCTTAATAAACTCATCTCACTGCCATTTATTATTAACTCTTTGATAATATACACACATCTTTCATATGATGACTGCGAATGATTAATGTTAGTAACTACATTATTATTTTGATGTATTAACTTATCAATTTTATAACCAAATCGTTTACTTGAAATAATTAAATCGCACTTATAAAACAAATTAATACTTGCGATATCAGCACGTACTGTTCTATCAGATACGCTTAAAACTGACGATATTTCTTTTCCTGTTAACCATTTATTATTATCATTTAACATTTCAATTATATCTTGTTGTCTATTTTTAAGCATACTATTCCCTCGGTTTTTAGCCACTAAATCATCAATAAATCGACGTGCCTAAAACAATCTTACAACATTATAGCATCACAGCTTAGTTTTGCCAGCAATTTATCTTCCTATCACATAGGAAATAGCCCAAATCTGATTTAATCAATATTACACACTACTTCGATAAAGCCTAAATTATTTATGTGTTTAATATAGATATTTATTAATAACAACGCGTATTAATTATAAAATTATTGTATAAATAACTCTATTTAAGTATATGTATTTTTAATTAAGAACAAATAAATATATTAAACATACAAAATACATAATATTATATCTGCAAATAACATCATATTATTAACGTATTGCCTAATGTATCTTTTAAATTGATTGTATTGGTTACATTTATTAAATTTATTATACCAAGTTACTTTTGATAATCTATTCAGCCATGAACTTATCTAGTATTATACCAACTCACTTGCTAAATAAATTTTATTTTCAATTAATCAATACTTTAAATTATTCGCTAAACGAACTAATTTGTTCCTATATTCGTGTAAAACAATCTAGTGCAAATGCCTTTGTATCTAAATCACTTGTTTTTTACCTGATAATAATTATTTGATTAGCTTTTTAATTGAACTATTAACTTCTAGAAAGTGTTATACCGCTAATTCTGTGCGTTAAAAAAGTTCGTTTAACCGCACAATAAAATAGATAAAAAGGTATAACAAATACCGTTACAAACCGCATTTGTTATACCTTTTATATTTAGATGGTGTATATTATATG
>CAMQTJ010000069.1 GCA_947037125.1 uncultured Holdemania sp. | reverse complement strand
TTTTTTGTATCAAACGTAAATAACATTTTACAGCTATAATCTGTATTTCCTGCTTCATCATAAGCTATACAGTCAAAAATATAAGTACCATCAATCATTTCTTTAGGAACTGTAGCAACCCATTCACGAGTTGCTACATCTAAAGAAAAATCTATTACTAATTCATCAGCGTAACCAACTAATCTAGTTACTGCCATAAACTAATCTTCTACATCTACTGAAATGATGAATGTTCTACCGGCATCAACTGGATTTGGAACCATAGTAATTGATTTAATTACTGGCGCTACAGTATCAAGTATTACTGTTCTAGTAACTGTTGAATATTTACCCGCACTATCAGTTGATTTGACAATAATAGTATTATTGCCTTCAGCTAAAGTAATTGCTTTACTAAATGTACCATTTGAAGCTACAGTCAAATCAATCTCAGCACCTTCATTTAATTTAACAGTAACTGTACAAGGTGATGAAATAGCATCATTTGTAGTACCTGTAACATTCAAACTAGCAAATCTAGTTACTAAGTTATCTGTTGGATTTGTGATGCTTAAAGTTGGTGGAACTGTATCTATTTTGAATGTTGATGTTACAAGTGTAGAAACATTACCATCATAATCAGTACAAATGATTGTTACTGTATGTGATCCATCAGTTAATGCAGCACTTGGTGCATAAGTAGCATTTTTCCCACCTGTTGTATCAGTAAATGTAATTCCTGTAACTACTTTGTTATCAACTTTTACTACAGTCTTGGATGTATCAACTCCCGAACCACTGTCTCTCATAGTAAATGTGAAAGTAGGTTTATTCGAAATAAGCGTTGCACCTGCCGAAGGAAATGTTATCGCGACTGTAGGTTTTGTTTTTTCTAACACTCTTAATTTTAATGAATTCCCTAATGTTGGATGATTTCTATCTGCAGTCGCTTTATTTCCGGCCACGTCTGTAGCTTTAACTAGCAATCCATATTTGTTTTCCGGTTCATTCCATGAAGTTGTGTTCGGAGCTGTTATTGTTGCTTCATATTTTTTTGTTAACGAGTTAAAACTTAATGTACGTTCAACTCCTTCAATTATTGCTATTACTGTATTTAATGCCATATTTTGATTTACCTTTCTTATTTTATCTTTTTTCATACCAAGCGCTAACATGCGCACTACCTTCAATAGTTCTTAAATTATTATTGGCATTCCATCTATGCCTTAGTTGGGAACTCAATAACGAACTTATAGTTATTGTCTTATAAATATGTTTATTAATTGGTTGACCACCATTATCAGCCGATAACCAAAAACTTTCATGATAAACATTTACCCAAGCACCATTAACCAATAAATCGATATACATATCACCACTTCTGCTATTGTTAATATCTCTATTCCAATAATTTAAGTTAATAAATATATTTTCAACTTTAATCGGAGCAGTTGTTGTACTATAATCCGCGCCTGATTTACCACCCTCAGTTGCAGAAATATGTAGTTTTTGACCTGTTTTATATATCCAATCGCTAAGCCATTGTGCGTAGTAAGTTATATTGTTATAAATGAGAGTACTTGGAGATATCTTAGTACCACCTGTAGGTAAGGTCCAAAAACCTGTAAGTGAATGCTCATACTTTGTAGGAGTTGGTAAATCTCCTACTGCAGTACCATATCCCACATCTTTTGTTGATGTAGGTGAACCACCATTTGCATTAAAAGTCACTTTCATCAAATAAGCCCATACTTTTTTAGATACGCCATTTATATTCTGAAATATCTGCAAAACTTGTCTTGGTTCACCTGAAACATTAATCTTGAAATTAACAGCGTTCCTTACCGTTTTATTTACATTTATTTTAATCGCCATATCTCACCTATGTATATTGCACATAAAAATCATTAGGTTTCCATGCGTCAAGGACATCATTAGGAGGGTTAGATTCGATACCAGGATAATTATTAGGCTTAGCATTTATCTGATTGATTAGGTTTGTTGAATTAAGCTTTATTTCATTTTGTATATTTATTTTAAGTGTTTCAATTTGACTCTTAATGCTCTCCAAGTGTAGTTTTAAGCTTGAATATTCACCTCTTGCGTCAATTACTTCAACAATTCCATCTTCATTAGTTAGTGCACTTATCCTTGCATCAACATTTCTCACTTCAATAAATAGTTTATCCATCTGGTCTAACCATATTTGTATATTTGGATCTGTTGAATTATCATTAAAATTATCAGGATTAAATTCAGCTTTTTCAATATATAAAGAAATACTCTCTGTTGTTAAAATAGTATTTTCTTGTAGGTCCTTAATAATAACCGTCATAAATATTGGCCCTGCTTCTTTTGTTACAAATGATGGAACAACCCATTCAAATTTATCAACTGCTGATGGAATTCTACTAATAAACTCTTGATTAGAATTAAACTTAAAACAAGGATAATAAAAATAATTAGGATTTTTATATTCTTCTGGGAATTGAAATCTTAGAGTTGTTGAATTGTGTTCAAATTGATATGCTAAATGCTGTTCAAAATAATCCGTAGTCCCATCAGGATTAATTGTTATATTAATGAATTTCATTTTTTTCCTTTCACGTAGTCTATTAAATTTGCTTTAACGAATGACAATTCGACTACATCCTCAAATTTATTAACTAAGTCATGCGTGTATTTAACTATTCTTTGTTTTTCTTTACTTTTCATTTTTTTATTATGAATTGTAATGGTATCTCCCAAACCACACTTACTATCACCATAAATATTAATTACATTTGCACTAATAGCTCTACATGGTTTAGATATACCTTTTAGTAATATTGTTGCATCTTCTCTTAATGAGTCAACATCTTCATAACTATCTTTTTTCCATGTCATAGTTTTAATTTTTGATATGTATTGAAAATTATCAATATGATTTTCAGGCAATCTCAAATTATTTTTACCAATCGGAATTATCCTTGTGTATAATTCATAACTATCTGTTTGTATTTCTAGCTCTCTTAAATTCAAACTATCAATAAAAAAGAAGTTCTTATCACTCCCCATTTGATCATAAATTATTATTTTTTTAGATATTGAATCAAACTCAATTTCAACTAAAAATAGACATATCAATTCTTGTATGATTTCAAAAGCATTTTTGAAGTCGTTTATTTCAATATTTCTAATTTTAATTTTACTATGATTAATAAATGTCCAAACTGTGTTTTCTGTCAATTTACCCAAAAGTATAGATAGATTATCTTTAAATATAAATGATTCAAAAATATTATTTTCTAATTGTTCAACATCAATTAAGCATGATATGGTTGTAATTTCTAAATTTCTAGATATAGCCTTTATTACAAATTTATTAGACTCAGTTAATATATATCTTTCTTCTAAAATGTTAGATGCATATTTTGTTGGAATTTCGAAATCTAATTTTTTTTCACCTGTTGCAAGTGTTTCTTCAAGTGTTGCAGATAATAAATTTTTAATTGGTTCTTTTTTAGTCAAACCATCAAAATCAAGTAGCCAAAACATTATACAAACCTTGGTATATAGTCAATGTTAACTATCAATTTGTCACTATTAAATTCTATAGTATTAATACCACTTTTCAATTTTAATATATCCCAAAATTCCACAAATCCCCAATTTTCTGCACCATTTTTTTTAACTGAAAAATCTTCACTTAAAAACTCAACAACATCATCTTTAATCAGCCCTTTAAAAACTACAACTTCATCATTAACTTTCAATTCCAACATTTCTATATTAGCAATCGCTACAATTTTAAAATTTATTGGCGTGTCTAAATTACCTTTATTTACTAGTTTTTCAATTGGGGTATTGATAAGTTTAAATATTTTGTCTTTATACTTATATGATGATTGAAGTGTTATTGTTACTTTATAATCACATCCACTAATCCTAATATTTTCTGATGATGATAATTTACATTTGTAGTAAAAATTAGTATGTTCAAATTTAATCTTGCATTTTTTATGTGCCTGCACAAGTTTAGATACATTTGTAATCGTCTCTGTTTCATTTCTTCCTTCAACAAAATATACCAAAACAATAGAAGAATATCTAAATACACTCTCACTTTTTTCAATTGGATCAAGAGAATCATTCAGCCATTCATCAAATATCAATACCTCACAAGGAGCTATATTATGGTGAAATAATTCAGCTCTATAACGTTCACAAGAAATATCATTAATGTAGGATCTTAGTTGATTTTTCATGTTCTAACTCCTTTAAGTTTTTTACCTGCTTGATTTAAGAAGTAATCTATATCTGATTTATCATTGAACTTATAGTTACCATTGAAATTTATTTCAGTTTTATTAGAACTATCTGATTGATTTTTTAGTGTTTGATTTTCACTATTATTCAAAGGTCTAACGTATGTTTTACCATCCATCATAGACACAAGTTCAGGTCCGGCTTCTCCTGCAATGGCACTACCGCCTTCTGAAATACTCCCGCCTGAGCGTAACATTGGGAGTTTTGGTAAACTAATATTTCCAAGAGATATTCGAGCTACAGGGTTTATCTCTATACCAAATATTTCTCCTGCATCATTAACGCCATTGATTATTGAATTTATGCCGTCAATAAAAAAGTTAATAAATCCT
Source organism: uncultured Holdemania sp. (assembly GCA_947037125.1). Lineage (GTDB taxonomy): Bacteria > Bacillota_I > Bacilli_A > Erysipelotrichales > Erysipelotrichaceae > RGIG1896. The sequence continues at coordinate 7,986 of CAMQTJ010000069.1, read as the reverse complement.
TGAAATCCAGAAATCATCCCATTAATAAGTTTTTCAAAAAAAGTTGAAATTGTATTAAACATAAATACGAATACGTTAACTACAGGCTTTACAACATTATCATTAAGCCATATACAAGCATTCAATAAAGTCGTTTTAATTGTGGTAAATAGAGAAACAAAAAAGCCATATACTGCAATAAAAAAGTTTGCAATTATAGTTGCAAGTGGAATTATTATAACTTCAACAACCCACAAAAATGCATTAATCAAAAATTCACCTACAGTTTTCATAATTAATATGTAACCATTAAACATGTCAGTTACAAACTTTCTAAATTCTTCGCAATTCATCCAAAGAGCAATTAAAGATGCAATAAGTGCTGCTATAGCTATGATTATTAATGATATAGGATTTAATGACATAACTAGATTAAGTGCTCCCTGTGCTATTGCCATAACATTTGTTGCGACAGTTGATGAAATCATAGCAACTTTATTGGCCAACATACTTGCAGTTGATATTCCTGCTTGTATCGCCATTTTCCCAAAATTAATTATGGCCAATCCACTTGTTTTAATAAAACTACCTAAAGACTTTATCGAACCTAATGTTGCAGTCTTTAATTTATTAAAACCTCCTGACATTGTTGCCATTACACCTTTCATACTTTTTCCAAGATTAATTATCTTAGTTATGGAGGATGCCAATGTTCCAATAATTATTAATAACGGACCTAAAGCAGCAATAACAATAGCTGTTGTTAATATGTAGCTTTGAGATGAAGTATCTAATGACTTCCACCAATTATTAAATAGCTTTAATTTGATAGTTGCCTTTTCTAATATAGGTGTGACAGATGTTAGTATAGTGGAACCAACTGATCCAATCGCAAGTTTAAAACTATTAGATGCAATTGCAGATGCATCGGCACCATCAACTAAACCATCAAAAGTATCAGTTGTAAGACCATCACTATTTTCTATAGCTTGTAACATATCTTCGAATTCAAATCTACCTGCATATATTGCATCCGCTAAGTCGGGACCTGCTTTTTGTCCAAATGCTTCAATTGCCATTCCTGTAGCTTCTGATATATTTGGTGCTTGTTCAATTTTTTCTAAAGTTTTAGAAAATTCAACTCGTGCATCTTTGCCTTCTTTTGACCATTTACCAATAGCGATCTTCATTCCTGAAAATGCTATCTCAGTATTAACACCTGCTTGCTCCCATGATGCAAATATAGCAATTGATTCATTAGTGTCATATCCTAATGCTCTCATTGGAGCTCCATATTTTGTAACACTTTCTGCAAGTTGTGATATTTCAATACCACCTTTTTGTGACGATGCAGTCATAGCATCTAAAATTTGGTTATAATCTTTATTTTCAATACCTGCATCACCCATTGCTCTTGTTACAAGTCTTACTGCTTCACCAACTTCAACTTCATTAATTTTAGCAAACTTCAAAAAATCTTCTGAACATTGTTCTAAATCATCACCAGTAAATCCTAATCTAGTAGATACTTCACCAACACTAATACCAATTTCACCAAAACTAGCATTAACTTTGCCCGAAAGATTTTCATATATTTTTTCAAGACCTTTCGCTTGTTCGCCTGTTGCTCCAGTCTTTTTTAATATAGTGTCCATACCATCGTCAACTTCATTAAACGCTACAATGCTTGCACCACCTATTGCGACAATACCACCACTAACTACTGAAAAACTTTTACCTACATTTTTTGATTTTTCTGCAAAATCATCTATTTGCTTAGACATATCGCCTACAGATTTTTTATGTACTTTTTCCATACTGACTATTTGAGTTTCAATATTACTAATTTGTTGTTTAGTATGTACAATTTCTCTTTGCAAGTCACGATATTCTTGTTCAGTTAAATCGATTTTTTTACTATCAACATCTAACAACAATTTATTTAATCCTTGTTGTTTATCTTTTGTATTTTGTAGTGTATCAATCAATAGCTTATTTTTCTGACTTAAAAGTTCAACATTTTTAGAATCAAATTTAAGTAAAGAATTAATACCTTTAAGCTCCGTATTAAGCTTTTTGGTGTCCTTATCTACTTCTTTTAATGATTTAGTTAACTTATTAGTATCTCCACCAATTTCAATGGTAATTCCCTTTATTTTGGTTGTAGATGCCATCTATCTATCTCCTTTCCACAAATAAAAACAAGTACAATTATAAATATTACTTTTTGTACTTGTCTCTTAATTTTTGTCTTTCAGGTTTTGTTACAAGCATTCTTGATGCATTTTTAAGATATTCAATTCCTGTTTTACTTTGCATGCAGTTGTATATAAAAGCTTCACGAAAATAAAACCAAAACATTGTTATAGGTAATTCACCAACTTCAAAAATAGAAATACCGCAATATTTAGAAATTGTTTTTTCTTCTAAAGTTTTAAGATTAAATCCCACATCATCATCTGGCATTGGATAATATGGGATACTTAGTTTTTTATTTCTTTTATTTTTTGATAAAATTCCATAATTCCATTAAGTAACTCTTGTACTTGGCTCATTGTAAGAGCATTTTCAATAAATTGTACATCAATTTTATAATTTTCTTTATTACTTGATAGTATTACACTCAAAGTTAAACAAATTTCGTTAAATTCATTTTGGCTTAAATCAGCTTTATTTGATTGCTTAAGTAGTTTTTTATAAGATTTCACTTTTGGTTCATAAACACTAATAATTTTACTATTAGGTAGCTTTACAGGACATAAATTTTTTATATCAATACGACTTAAGTCAATCATATTTAATTACCTCCTTTTACAACTGCAACAGGAGCTTCATGAAATTCTATTAAAGTTCCATCTTTATCCATCGGCAGACACTTAAATTCAGGTTCCAGTAATGCACCTTTATCATTTGTGAAAGCTAAAGAAAATCCTGCTTGATTTTTCCCTCTAATTACAACGTGAATATCACCATCTTCACTATCAATATGGTGAAAGCATAAAGCATATGACTTTTTATTATCATTTTTAATACCACCAATTTTCATTACTTTTCTAGTTCCAACAACAACTGTTCTTGCAGTTGCTGAAATACGTTCTAGAGTTTTATGATTCCATGCTACTAATCCCATTTTCATAGTAGCCTCTTCTGCAGTTAGTACTGTTTTTGTTTTTATTCCAAGATCATCAGTTTCACTAAAGTATGTTGGCTTATAATCAAGCGTACAACCACCCTTAATATATCCTAATAAATTTGCATCTACACACATTGTTTCAATGTTCACTGGAGTATCAGTTACATCTGCAATATATACATTTCCACTTCCAAGCTTTATTGAAAGTTCATCTGGTTTTTCACTCATTTAATTTTCTCCTTCTCAATTATTTCAAAATTGTAATATGTAATCCAATTTTCATTCTCAAAATTCCACACTTGATTTTTAGAATATTCAGTACAATATTTGTTTAATATTTTTTCAATTTCCAATTCAATTTCTTCATCCAAACTATTCGTATAAAGACTAATTTCATAATTAGTTGTTTTTATTCTCTTTATACTTGAATCATCAGAATCTGTTTGAATATCTTTTTCATATATTGCATAAGGCAAGGTAGGTGTTTTTTTCCACCCACTATGTCTTATTTTAATAATTTCGTTTATTTCATCAATCAATTAATCACCCCAAATCATCGATAACACCATCAACAAACGATTTACACCATTTTTCTGATGCTCCAGTTAAAAAATCTTTTTTTGGTTTATAAGTTTTACCATTTCGCAATCTAAAACCTTTCGTAATTAGATGAGTTAATCCATGTGAACCACCTCTTACATACCAAATACGATTAACTGAAGTTTTCTTTTTTTGATTTTTACTAGAAATTCTACTTGAATACAAACCTGTAATTTTAGGTGCATTAAGTCTAGTTTCTTTGATAAGTCCATTCATTGCCTTTTTAGAATTTTTTTCTAAAATTTCATAAGGCAAATCCCCATATTCTTCTAATATACGATTAATTTCAGCATTAATATCAACCATCACTTGATACTCCTGTAAGTTTTATAGTTTTATTTTCAAACATAAAATTATCAAATGATATTATATTAAAAGAGATACCTTTAAATCGTATTCTATAATGTTGCGTATTATTGAATAATTCATTTAATATATTAGAATATCTTGCTTCTACACTGATTTTTGTTTTCACAGAGTTAGAATTGTTAGATTCATTTTCTTCACTCTTAACAAAATTAACTTTAGCGTGAATTTCAAGAAAATATCCATATCTATCTGATTTTTCATCATATTGTAATATTTCTACAAGTTTATCAAATTTCATTCAGGACACTCCAATCTTAATTGAATCATAAAATCTTTAACTAACCTTTTTACAGTATTAGTCAGCTTAGAACTTTCATATTCACGGTTATCAAATAGATCAGCAATAACAAATAGTTGAACTTGTATACATTTTTCATCTTCAAAATCACACTTTAGACCTACAGATGATTTCATATAGCTAATACTAACACCGATTAATCTTTCAAGAATTCTTGTTGTATTTTCATCCGGATAATCATGTCCTAGATAATCTAGTACATCTTCAATTTTAAGCATTTACTTATACTTTTGATTCAGCATCTATTTTAGCTTGTGCCTCTGCTTCTAATTCTGCTTTAGCTTCAATTTTAGCATCTGCTTTAATTTTTGCTAATTCCTTTGGAGTCAATTTAGCAGGAGTCTCACTTGAACTAAATGCTTGTACAGCAACTGTTGAATCAAATTCGCCATACTCATATGTATTTTTATCAGTTCCAGTTAGCCCATATTGTTCAATTATTCTAAGTGCATTTAAATTTTTAGTAAACATTACTTCTGAAGACATTGCAAATGCTAAATCAGTATGTTCAATGAAAGTTACACCTGCTTTTGTATCTCCTATAAAAAATGGATGCTTATCACCTTCACTTGGTAGTTGTCCATTTGAAAATACTTCTAAGGTAATACCACTTATTGCATATTTACCTGGTTCATTAATCTTTTCATTCAGCTTAGATCTTCCATCAGGATATTTTTCATCATATAGAACACCTAAACCAAATTGATTTGTAATTACTGTAGCTTCTAGCAAACATGCTGGATCAATAGTCTGCAGTAATATTTTTTTAATAGAGTCAATGCCTGTAATTGGAACTGGGGTCTTTCCGTTTTTTAATTCAATAAAAATATCAGCGTTTTCTGTATTAACAGCACTTTTAACAAACCACTTTTTAAGATATGCCATTAACCCGGCTTTTTCATTTAAAATAAGATTACGTCCCACTGGCACAATAGCACCCGCTTGCTCAACTGTCCACTTACTCTTTCTAAATTTAGGAACAACTTCTCCCATTTCTTCTCCATCCTCAAATTTAATTAATTTCGCATCATCCGATGCTGCATAATTCGTTGATCCCGATAGAGCTGTTGTAATTTCAACATTTACAAATTGCTTGGCTGATTTAGTTTCTCTTTTTAATTCATTTATAGCTAACTTAACATCTTCTGGAAGTAGAGCACTTTCGCCATTTGTTCCATTTACTACTAACGCTTTTTCATTTGCTGTTATTTTTTTTCCAGTGAATAGTTTACCTACAACACCAAATCCATCAACAGTAATATTTTTTTCACTAGCACTACCATCAATACCATCAATTGCATCATTATCATCAAGATTTGCAACTTCATTTGCAATAATTGCTTTTTCAATTGTTAATTCTTTGTTTAATTCATCAATTTCAGCAACAACCAATAGTGCATCGTCAATCTTTTTTTCTTTATGTAATGCTTTCGCTTCATTTTTTTTACTTGCAATTTGTGCTAATAATTCTCTAATTTTTTTATTCATATATAATCTCCTTTTAGATTTCTAATAACTTCATTTTTAAGATAAGTTCTTTTTCTTTTTCAATATCTTGATCTACTTCTAGTGCTTTTACAGTACCAGCTGACTTGTTTGCAGGAACTGCAACAAATGACACTTCATATGCATCAACTATATTTTTAAATTCAAAAATACATAGTCTACCTTCATAGCTTTTGCCCCAGTAATGTTCACAAGATGTTTTCATGTTATCCTGTCCACAAATTGAGCAAATCGCATCCTTAATTTTAAAACCAATAGAAACTTCTTTTTTTATTCCTGCCTTGATTTCTGCAATTAATTCTGCGTTCTTTTCATTGTTTAACATATAAACTTTTGCAACTAGCTCACAAATAAGTACACCATCTTCACCAAATTCTTTAGTTTCAATAACTTCACACTCATAAATACGTGCAAATTGATTTTCAACTAAAGCTTTATGGTCTTTAATCATTGTTCTACCTATAAACATTTCTTTCATTTGATGTAATGCGCTAACACTCATCTTTTCAAAATCACGATCTACTCTGCTATTTGACATAGAAATTTTGAAAATAAAAACATCTTCCAAATTCAAAGATGCTAGTGCTTGCTTATTTATTAGTGCTAATTCATTGTCATTAGGTTCTAATCCTTGAACATTTGCAGATTTATTACCTTTAAAGTCTTTCACTTATTCACCACCTCCTTTCACATTTGTGTATTGACTACCTACCAAATGAATAGGTATTGTAGAACCATTACCGATTAATACGTCACCACCATCTAAACTTGATAAATCAAGTTGTTTTCTTGCATCATTTGGAGTTAGTATAAAATTACTAACACCTTTTGTAAGATATTCCATTTGTGATTTAGAATCAGCACGTAAAACTACATTAACATTAAATTTAATTTTATATCCTTCTCTAATTTCTTTATCAGACAATAATTTATAAGTTAATTCTTCCTCATAATGTTTAATAATAAAAAGTAAAGTATCAACATAAAATGCAAGTTGTTGTGCCTCTGTACTTGCGTATGATGATTTAGTTAGATCATTGATTTGATTAGCTTTTATTCCAAAAGCACTAGCAATTTGTAAGCAACTATATCTTTTAAGTTCAATAAATTGATTATCAGCTAATTTTGTATTTAAAGGTTGCAATGATACACCTAACGGTAATGGTAGTAAATTTTTACTATCCATTTTTCCATCTGCATACATTTCTAAACTTTTAAGCATTTTCTTAACATTTGCATCTGATAAATCAGACGTATATTGCATAACAGATTTAGATACAAAACCATTTTTATAGGCTTTATTAAGCATATCTTGCGAATCAAGTGCACCACGTATAGAACTTGCTAATTGTTCTTTTACACTTAGTCCTACAATACCATTCCTCGATAATGATGTTTTAAAATGTAATATTTGTTCTGCATGAAAATATAGCTGCTTATTATTTGCTTGATACCTATAATAAATATCTTTATTATTATTTAACTTACTTGCATCATCATATATTAATCTAATTTTAGTCGGTTCTAATATATGTAATTGCATTTTATCGCCTATACCTGATATTAATACATAGGCATTACCAAAATGATTTCTATGATATTCAATAGTAGACCAAAATGTTGTTGAACTCATTTGTTTATTTGGCCTTGTTTTTAAAGTTGAATAATACGGATGATCTGTTGCTTCAACATTTCCACCTTTACCATCACTTTTTAATATTTTTAAAGGTAGTTTTGAAATAGCTTCAGATAATATTTTAAGACATGTATAATAAGTTATTTCATTTATAGCTTGTGGGTTATCACTTGATGCCATCAAACTCATCCATGAATCAGCAAATGTATTATCTTTTTCTAAAACAATTGTTTCATTTGAATTTACTGGTTCATTTGATTTAATTTGTTCACTTTGATTTTTATTTTTAAATATATCAAATATGCTCATTTAATTCTTCCTTCCTATTTGTAAAATGCTGCCATATAATCATCAACACTTTTATTAACATCAAAACTTGTTTCAGCATTACTTAATTTAAATACATGACAGTTTATACAAGCATCTACAGGGTCAATTCTTTTTGTAGATGATTTAACTTCTTTA
>CAMQTJ010000068.1 GCA_947037125.1 uncultured Holdemania sp. | reverse complement strand
TACAAACTGTGATATTACTTCTATATCATCTTGTAAATCAGCATCCATAGAAATTGTTATATCACATTTATCTTTAACACTCATTAATCCTGCTAAAAGCGCGTTTTGATGCCCTTTATTACGCGATAAGTTTACACCAGTTACATATTTACATTCACTATTTAACTTTTTTATTATTTGCCATGTATCATCTTTAGATCCATCATTAACATAACAAATTCTACTATCATCACTTATTTTATTTTCATCAATCATACTATTAACTTTAACTAATAGTCTCTTATTTGTTTCAAATAAGACTTCTTGTTCATTGTAACACGGCACTACTATATATAATGTTTTCATAATAATATAAACTCTAACTTTCTATTTTTATTTGGTTTTACTTTCAAGTAATTATAACATATATCTAAATAACATACATAATTTAATATAAATAAGACTTAAAAGAAAAATTATGATAAAATAATACAGTATATTAAGGAGTTTTTATGAAAAAAAATCGAATTTATGAAATTATTTTATTAGTCACAATTATAGGCATTATATTTCTGCCATTTATTCTTGGTTTAGACTATATAGTCGGGTATGATATAAAATCAGAATACATTGTTTATTATCAATATCTAAGAGAATCTATCCTTTCTGGTAGTTATCCTTTATGGTCTCATGAATTGTTTTTAGGAAACAATTTTTTAGCGTCTAAAGCTTATTATCTTATTGGTGATATATTTGCATATGTGCCAGTATTATTATTTTGGCTTAGCATGGAACGATGTCTACTAATTATTCAAATAATGAAACTAGTTACTGCATATTGTTTGTTTAAAAAATTATGTAGTTTATATAATTTTAACAATCTTACATCTATATCATGTAGTTTAATGTATATGTTAAGTTCTTGGGCATTAATTTTTATAGGACAACCAATGTTTCAAACTAGTTATTGCTTGTTTCCTTTAATATTAATTGCTATAGAACTATTCTTAAAAAAGAAAAAAGGATTTCTTGTTTATCTTTCAGCTTTATTATTATTAGGGGCAAATTTTTACTTTTTTTGGTCTATTTCAATTTTCCTATTAATCTATTGGCCATTTAGATACCTGTATTATTATGATAAACTAGATTTAAAGAAATTTTTCAAAGATACATTTACGTTAGTTTTATATTATATCTTAGGTACATTTACATATTCGATTGTTTTGATACCTACCATAATTTTTATGATATCAAGTCCTAGAATCGGTAATGCTGAAGGTAGTTTAATGTTTTATGATAGTATCAGTGTTTATTTAAATATATTCAAAAACTTTATTACTACTCCATTTAATTTAAATACAGATATTAAATCTTATTTCGATACAAGTTATTACAGACTTGATCAAATTGCTTTATATACTTCATTTATTAGTGTTATTCTTTTACCTCAAATATTCTTTGTTTTTTCTAAAAAAAATATAAAAAAAATCTTAGCATTTTCACTAATTTTACTTATTTTAATTTTAACACCTTTTGGTGGCTCTTTAATGCATGGATTATCTGACCCAAGTTTTAGATGGACATTCATTATTATATCGCTAATTATTTTAGCGGTTGGATTTATTATTAATAACAAAAACAAAATAAATATTAAACTCTTTAGACTAACGTCTTTGCTTTATTTTGGAATATTGTTTTTAATATTAATTCTATTTAACCAAAGAGCTGATATGCCAGTTAATGTCTTAGTATTCTTTACAATGTTGCTTATTATCATTATTAACTTATTTATTAACAATAAAAAATTCGATTTGATATTAGTTCTTATAATTTCAATTGAACTTACTTGTATTACTGGTTTATCACTTTATAAATATCAATATAAGTATAATTCTGCTTATAATTATATGAATGAAGACTTTTTATCAAGTGAAAATAAACAAACACTTACAAGCGACTCTGAATATTTTAGGGTAAATATATATGATTATCATTCTGGAATTGATTATGCTGAGCCCTTTAACAATAATATTGGGATGTACTTTGATTTTAATACAGTAATGGGATATGACAGTACTTATCATCCTATAGTAAGTCCTTTTTTATTACAAAATCAAGAATATTATTGGTGGTTTCATATAAATAATTATGGAGCTCAAAAATTATTGAGTACAAAATATCAAATAGTAGCATTTAAAGAAGAATTACCACATGAAAACTTCAAGTTAATCTCTAATTTTGGAACTAGTGAATTTTTAATTTATGAAGACTTAGATTATCTACCATTTGGATACACTTATACAAAAACAATAAATGCGGATGAAATATTTATTAATGATCCTAATATAATTTTTGAAATAATGCAGGATAGCTTATACACAGAATTAGAATTCGATAATTTAAGTGGATCAAGAAACTATATGACCAATATTAACTACAGTAACAATCATATAAGTGGAGATATTAAAACTGATGGTCAACAATTATTATTCTTATCAATTCCTTATGATAAAGGATTTGCAATAAAAGTAGATGGTGTTGAAACCGAATATTTTATTGCCAATACAAGTTTTATTGGTTTATTACTAGAAGAAGGTAGTCACAAGATTACAATCGATTTTATTCCAAGAGGAATGAAATTAGGCACTATAATGTCTATAATTAGTATTTCATTATACATTTTTATTGTTTTATATAAAAAAAGAAAGGTAATTAAAAATGACAATAATTAAGCTTGCATTATCTATCATATATTTCATTATTACTTTATTATGCTTAGGTCATTATATCTGTGATCGATTTCCAAAAATTAATCAGCTATTTCATTATAAATTACCCATTGGTTTTATTACTTTTCTTGCAATTTATCAATTATTAATTTATCCAGCACAATTATTTCATTTTCCAAATATTTATCTATCTATAATTTTTATACTTCTTTCATTAGGTTCTATTGTTTTAGGCTTTAAGAAAATTAATTATCAAATATACAATAAAAAAGAATTACTTTTAATCCTTTTGCTTATTTGTTTCTCACTATTGCTATTTACCATGGACATTAATAATATTGGATTATTAGGAAATGGAAACGATGAAACTTACTATTTCGGATTTATCCAAGAAAACGCTAAACTATTTCAAGATATAAATAACTCAAATCCTATAATCGGCGGCATTGGAACTACCTCAAACACGTACGTATTTTCGGGTGTTTTCCATCTATTAAGTGCAATCTCTATCACATTTACTGTTAGTTCTCATTTAATTAGTATTTGGTTAACATTTATTTTATTAAATATTATTGCTTATTTGAATGCATTCAATATTTCAAAATTAGCAAAAAATGTAACAATGAGAAATATAATAATACTTTTTTCAATTTTAACAATCAGTACAGGTTTTTCAATTGCTGATGGAACGTGGCCGATATTTTTTGGTAGAATCTGTAATATGTTGACCTACATTGTTATTTCTTTTTATCTTATTACAACATCTAGTAAATTTATCAAGGATTATTACATTTTATATCTTTTATGTTCTTTAGCATACTTATCTTGTCAGTCAACTAATTTTTTCCTTCTAGCTATTTTGATAATTCCTTTTTGTTTATTTTATGTTTTACAAAAAAAACAGTTTAATATCCATTGTTTTACACTAGTAGCTTTTCCTGTTTTACTTTATGCAATTCATTTTGTTATATACGATAATCTATATTTGATTCCATTTGTATTATTATTAATAATTATAGTATTCTTAATTAATTTATTATATAAGTACCAAAAAAAAATATTTACAGTTAAATTATTTTACATACTACTTATTGCGATAGCTTGTCTCACCCTGTCTTCACCAATGTTCATAAGCAATTCAAGTATAGTAAGCGTATCAAATTTTTACAACTCTATGATCTATCAAAGTTCTCCTGAACTAAACATCACTACCATGGTTGGTTTAGTAATTTATGAAATATTGATTTTTCTAATTATAACGACACTAGTTATTTTTCACTCAAAAAATACATTTGTACGCTTTATTAGTGTAATTGTATTCACTACACTATTAATATTTTTTAATCCACTTTCAATAAATTTTACAGCAACCTATATTACTGGAGAAGTTGAATATCGCCTTTTACGAATCTTTTTAAGTGAAATAGTAATATTTACAGTATTGTCTTTAATAATTAATGATAAAACTAAATATATTATATATCTTGCAATTTCATTATTGTTTGCAGAAAAAATAATAGTGTTCCCTAAGAACTTATATAATGATATTAATAATCTAAAAACTAGTAACATAATTTATAAAGTTGATAGTGAAATTTATTTAATAGCTAACTGGTTTGATACAAATATTGAACAAAATACCACTGTTTTAACTACTAGAGATAGTGCAAATGTAAAATTGTTATGCGATAAAGTAATTTTATCGCCATCAAGTTATACATACACTTACCATCGTACTATTCATATACCTAACTATGAAAATATATTTATTAATGATGACCCCGATAAATATAATCTAGCACTTTCTTCGCCTGATTACTATTTTAGTGATTACAGCTTTATCTTTGAGGATAATTTTGATGTCCTTTATGAAATTCAAACCCTACCAACTGATTACATAATTACAAACAACTGGGCGCGCAATGAATCAAATTCTCATTATTATGAATGGTTATACAATAATGCAACAATACATTTTGAAACTGAAAATTATCGAATCATTAGTTTTAAAAAATAATAAAAATATCCATCAGTCGTATAAAGACGTGATGGATATTTTATTATTATTTTTAATATTTGTTTATAACATCAATTACATAATCTATTTCAACTTGTGACATACCATTATAGTTCGGTAATGTTACAACACTGTTCGCATATTTTTCAGTAATTGGAAAATCTTTAACTTTATAGTTTAAATCTTTATATGAATTAGATAAATGTGGAGGAATTGGATAATGAATATTTACCCCAACACCATTTAAATTACAATAATCCATAAATTCATTACGATTTTCAACTTGAATTACAAATAAATGGAACACATGTGAATCCTTACCATCACGTATTTTAGGAAGTAATATTTTCGTATTATTTATTTTATTCATATACTGTAAAGATGTTTCTTGCCTATCTTTAGTTAATTCATTTAAATGTGTTAATTTAACTCTAAGAATCCCTGCTTGTAATTCATCAAGTCGAGAATTAACCCCAATTTTTTCAAAATGATAAGTTTTTTTACAACCATAATTACGCATCATTTTAAATTCACTAGCATATTCTTCATTATTTGTTAACAAACAACCGCCATCCCCAAATCCACCAAGATTTTTAGTTGGATAAAAACTAAAACATGATATATCACCAAATGAACCAGCCTTTTTACCATCAAACATTGCATCATGTGCTTGTGCACAATCCTCAACTACCATTAAATTATATTTCTTTGCAATTTTCATAATAGCTTTCATATTTGCTAATTGACCATAAAGATGCACAACACAAATTGCTATTGTTTTATCAGTTATAGAAGCTTCAATTTTATCAGCATCTAAATTATAATACTCATCTGGCTCTACAAAAACTGCTTTTAAACCATTTTTAGTTACTCCCATGATCGAAGCAATAAATGTATTTGCTGGAACAATAACTTCATTGCCTTCAGGTTTACTATTTTTCACACAATCAAAAGCCATAATTAAAGCATCCAGGCAATTTCCTACACCAACACAATATTTCATATCATTATGCAAAGCAAATTCTTCTTCAAACTTTTTAACTTCATTACCTAATACATAACTACCACTATCTAAAATACTTTCAATTTTATCCATATATTCTTGTTTATAAGCCTTAAACTGTAAATCCATGCGATTATTTGCAATTTTCATGTTTTTCTCCTGTTTCAGATGATTCAATAATTTCATCTATAATGTAAAGTGGTCTTTTTTGTGTTTCATGCATAATTCTCCATACATATTCACCAACAACACCAACCATAACCATTAGTACTGAAAATAATACTAATAATAACGATACAATTACTAATAAGCTATCTAAATTTCCTCCATAAAAATAAGATCCAATTGTATAAAGAGAAAAAATTATTCCTATTAACCCAATAAATAATCCAATTTTAGAGATAAATCTAATCGGTTCTTTTGAAAAAACTATAAATGTATCAATAAATAAATTAACCCTATTTCTATAAGACCAATTAGACTCACCTTTTTCACGATTTTTACGACGATATTCAATCAGTATAGGATTATATCCTAGCCAAATTAATTGTAAGTATATGCTTGAATTTTTTTCTTGCATTGCCACTAATTTATCTTTAATTTCTTTATCAATCAAGAAAAAATCAAATCCCATATTAGGATAATCTTTATTAACCCATTTTCTTACACACTTATAATAAGTATTAGCAAAAAAGTTTTTAATCCATGGTTCATCTCTTTGGTTTCTTACGCAAATATTAACCTTATTACCTTTTTCCCACGACTCTAGCATTTGTAAAATTAGTTCTGGTGGATCTTGTAGATCACAACTAATTACTGTAACAACATCACCTGTTGCAACTTCCATCCCTGCAACATCAGCTCTAAATTCACCAAAATTACGAGAAAATTTCACAATTCTAACTCTAGGATCAATGATTTGAACTTTTTTAGCTTCAATAATCGTGTTATCTGTCGATCCATCATCTACTAATATTATTTCATAATCTATATCTGTTCTTACATCCATTACTTCCTTTTTTATCGTAAAGTATGTATCATTTATATTCAATTCCTCAAAATAACACGGAATTATTATTGATAATTTACTCATTTTTGTTCTCCTTTATTACAATTTAATTTATTAATGTTTTTAATCATATATTTATTTTTGGTAAAACTTATATTTAAAATTATTGATAAATACTTTATTATTACTGCCAAAAGTGCAAATAAAACAAAAAAGCAAATTGACATTACAACCATTATTGTGGTATACCCTTCAATTGTTACACCATTAAAATAATCCAATAGTAAATAAACAATTTCAAAAGATATAAACAGCATCATAATAAAAGATAATGCTACTGCAGCTTTATAACCAATATCAGTAAATAAAATTAATGAATCTATTGCTAAATTAGTATTGTAATCAACACTTTTATTTTTAATTTTTTTATTACTATTGGATTTATAACTAACTTCTGAAATTTGCAACCCACTATTTGCATACATTGCTTTACGAAAAGCGATTTGTGTACTCATCATTCTAATTCGGTTAATACAACGTCTAGAAACAATTCTAAACCTATCAGAACTAATGTTATTTTGAATTTTCTTACTGCAATTAAAAATCTTATAAAATAATTTACTAGTCCAAGATCCATTATCACACACTGCACTTACTACATCAAAGCCACTTAATGACTTATTATAAACATCACCTATTAAACTTAAATCATAATCAATCAAACAATTATCAAATTCATAAATAAAATCGCCAATAGCAATATCAACCCCTGCACTCATTGAAGCTTCTAATCCTTGAAAATAGCTCATTTCAACTATTGTAACCATGTTAAAACTTTTGTTTAATTCTAATTTTTTTATCTGCAAAATTGAATTGTCTTCTGAAGCATCATCAACACAAATAATTTCATACTTTGAAAATAAACCTTTTAAATATTCGTTTATTTTTTCTATAAAATCTATTATATTAACTTCATTATTTCTAACATAAACAACTGCCGAAATAAAATTACTTTCTAAATTATTATTAATCATTATTTATTACCTCATCTAAGTCATACATTGTATTAATTTTACCTGATAATACTGAAATAAAAGTCGGGTTATCAGACAATTTTTTAATTACTGTCGGTCTTGAATCATCAATTTCTGATGCTTTAAATATCGGTTTCATTGAATATAAAGATTTTACATATTCAAATTTTAATTCATCATTCATATATTTTTTTGCTAAAGAAGACATATAAGGCCATGCACTATCAGGTTTAGCCACGCATTTATTACAGTTACCAAGTTTTTTTGGTGAACATGTACCATTACTTCTTTTTTGACAATCAAAAGTAGGCAAATCATCATAACTTGCGACATGAGGTGTAAATGTTACTGATGTAAGGGAATGATATCCTGTCTTACCAAATGGCATAATTGAAAAAAAAGGACCATCCATTATTGTTAAACCTATATCTTTAAGATTATCATTTACCTTACACAAAATAATTTCACATAACTCATATTTAATTTTAAATGGTTGAATTCCTAACATTTTATGTATTTGATTACAACTTGCATATGTCGTATTTATTAAATAATTAGTAACAAAATCACCAAAATTAGTTTTTAATACATAATTTTTTTCGACTTTATCAATTTGTTTAATATCAACATTATAAACTATACTAACATTACTCATTAAACTAATTTCATCTAATAATAACTGTTTTAAAATCATTGCATCATACGTATACTCTTGAGTAAGAAAAGCACCATCCACACTATCATTTTTAAAATATTTTTGACGGTTAATAGCTTCACACATTATTCCAGCATCATTACAAAATTTTTCAAATTGCTGTGCGTTTGTCCAACTAAAATTAGAACTTGTTGCATATATTTGTTTAAATTCACTCAAAATAGATTTATCATAATCTTTGCAAAAACGATCAAAATAATTTTTTGATTTAATTGCAGTAGAAATTGAACGTGGATAATGATATCCCATATGAATTCTTGCTTGATTAACATAAGTTGCTCGAGCAAATGCCTCACTATCACATTCTAAAATCACTACTTTTTCATTTTTTTCACCATACTTTAGAGCGGTATATAAACCATACAAACCAGCTCCAATTACAATTTTGCTTTTTATCATACTTTCTCCTACACAATCACATACTATGTACTAATTATATAATCATTTCTGCATATTTACAAATATAAATGGTACAATATCTTATATAAATTAAATATAGCCCTCAAAATCAACTTTTTTTACACTTTAGATATCAAATATGACATATCTATTATTTACAACTTTTTATTTATTATGAATTAGGCTATAATATAAATGTATAGATAGGAAATTAATATGAAAAAACATAAATATAAAATATTATTAGCATTAATAACTTTAACTTATTTTTTAGTTTCAATTTACAACCTTGGATCATTAAATGCATTCAATACTTATTATCAACCAGAAGATGTCAATGAACAAATCACCATCGAGCTTATTGAAGACACAGAGTTTGATGCTATTTACTTTGTTTCAGGCGAGGGAAACAATAACATTAACTCAGATTCATTACAATATGGTGTTAATTTTAAAATAACGGGTTCAAATGATGGTATTAACTACAGTTTAATCACAACACTTACAAATGCTGATTATCTTAAAATGCAAATTGAATTAACCCCTAATAGTAATTATCAATACATCAAGATTGAAAGTTTAGACAAAAATGTTGTACTACATGAAATTGGTTTCAAAGCTAAAGGTCAAGATTATTTTGTAAAAGTATCAAGTGATGATTTAAATGCAAGCAAAGTTATCGATGAGCAGTCATCTTTGGTTATTAATCCATCTTACTTAAATGAAACTTACTTTGATGAAATTTATCATGTAAGAAACGCTAATGAAATTGCTAATGGACAGCAAATGTATGCATTCGTACACCCATTATTTGGTACAAGTATTATTAGTTTAGGTATTAAAATATTTGGAAATTCACCATTTGGTTGGCGTATTATGGGTGTCATTTTTAGTACATTAATGTTGCCTTTACTGTACTTAATAATAAAAGAATTATTTAAAAAAGAAAAATATGCAATAATTGGAGTTATATTATTATCTGTTGAATTTATGCATTTTACTACTGCTCGTATTGCAACTTTAGAGCCTTTTAGTATTTTCTTCATTATGTTAATGTATTATTTCATGTTTAAATACTATAATATGGATATTATTAAAACTAAATTTAGTAAACAACTAATTTGTCTAGGATTGTCTGGCGCTAGTATGGGGCTTGCATGTGCAACAAAATTTACTGGAGTTTATGCTGGAATTGGTTTAGGCATTATCTTTTTTGTAAAACTATTTATGGAATATAAAAAGTATCAAGAAACAGATAATTCAAAAATTAAAAAAACTATTTTTCATACTTTGTTAGCATGTCTAATTCTATTTGTATTAATTCCTTTGGCCATTTATATTTTGTCTTTTACATTTATTGTTATAAACAAAAATCAACCATTTTCAATTAAGGGAGTTTATGATCAAACTATGGGAATGTACGATTATCATAAAAATTTAGATGCAACCCATCCCTTCCAATCAGTTTGGTATCAATGGATATTTGATATAAAACCTATTTGGTATTACTATCAAAATAATGATGGAATAATCAATACTATTTCAGCTTATGGAAACCCATTTATATTTATTGGCGGAGCAATTTCAATGATAGCAACAGCATATTATGCAATATCAAGAAAATGCAAAACAGCAATAGTAATTGTTATTTCATACTTAGCACAATTACTACCATGGATTATGGTTACAAGATGTGTCTTTATTTATCACTACTATCCATCTATTCCTTTTTTACTGTTAGCTATTATTTACTGTATAAAAAAATTATTAGATAAAGATTCTCGTTATAATATGGTGGTTATTTTATTTATCATTCTATCTGTTCTAGCTTTTATTGTATTATTACCAACAATTTCTGGTTTTACAACAACGAAATGGTACTTAGATAATGTTACAACATGGCTACCAACATGGTACTTTGGATGATTAATTATATAAGAAAAAATAAGAAAATTATAATTTTTTGTGCATTAATCTCCATTTTTTTCATTTATCCGTATATTTCAAATAATTTAAATTTAGAACATGACACAACTTTTCATTTATCAAGGATAGAAGGTTATGCAACAGCACTAAAGAACTTTGATTTTATCCCAAATATTTATCCATATAAAAATGAAGGTTTTGGCTATGGTAGTCCTATGTTTTACAGTGATTTTCTATTGCTAATACCTGCTATTTTATATAATTTTAATTTATCAATTGCTCTATGCTATAAATTAACTATCTTAATTTCATCTTTTTTTAGTGCTTTATTTATGGCTAATTTAATTTCACATTTAACAAAGAATAAATATTCACCCTATTTAGGAGCAGTTTTATATTTATTTTCTAATTATAGAATATGCAATACGTATATCCGAGGTGCTTTAGGTGAAATTATGGCATTTATCTTTATTCCTATTGTGTTGCTTGGTATATATGAAGTTTTACTTAAAGATAAAAATAAATATTATTTATTAATTATAGGTTTTAGTGGTTTAATATTGACACATAACATTAGTTTTATATTAATGTGTATAATCTTTCTTTTTTTCATTATTTACTATTATAAGAATATATTAGCCGACAAAAATATCTTTATAAATATTTTTAAAGCAGCCTTTATAACTTTATTAATTACATCTTTTTTTACGATACCAATGTTAGAACAAATATTTTCACAAAAAATGTATTTACATCAATATGGAACATCAAGCAATTTAGCAGCTTCAGCTTTTCTACCATGGCAATTTACTGTAAATGAGACTATTTTTGGTTTTGCTTCAAATACCTTAGATAAATCGCAAACTATGACAATGAATACCGGTTTTTTAATTCTTTTACTGCCTTTATTTTATTTATTCGATATTAATCACAAAAGTAATAAGTTTATCAAGCCGTGTTTTATTTTTGGTTATCTTTCTTTATTTATGTGTTCTTCAATCATTCCTTGGGAATACCTTTCTTTATTTAGTATAATACAGTTTCCTTTTAGATTAATGATTGTATCATCAACATTATTATGTATAGTAGCAAGTATAGCAATTTTTGAAGTAATTGAAAAAAAACAGCTATTTATCTTCATTTTATTGTTTATTATTTCCTCTGTAAACAGTGTATATATGCTTCAACCTGTGTTTAGTCGTACATTAGTAATTAATAATGATAGTAAATATTCCAATTTATTAGATAATTCGATTTTAGACCCATACTATACTGCATGTTATTTACGTGTTGAACTTGCTGCGGCTGATTACTTACCATCTACATTTTTAGACTATAAAAACGCTTCTAAAATTATAACTGATACAAATAATAATGAAATTCATGATAATTTCGAAAAAACTTATAATACATTAATTTTTAGCGCACCCGAAAATACTGATATAATAATACCTATAACATATTATAAAGGATATCAAGTTCATGCAATTAATGAAGATCAAAAAGTAAAATTAGAGACTAAACCATATTTAGGTAGAATAACTATTAATACTAATAGTTATACAGAATTTGAAGTTATTTATAAAAAAACAACAATTCAAATAGCCTCTATTTTTGTAAGTATAACAACATTAATATATTTAAGTTACTATCTACTTAAAAAACGAAAAAAAACACTATAATATCAATTATTATAAATATTAAATTATTAGTTAAATTTCATATATAAAGAAAACGTCATTTTATTGACGTTTTCTTTATATATTTTTATTGAAAAATTGTTTAAGTTTTCGAACTCCACTGATTAATATAACTTTTTCTTCCTCACTTAAATCTTCTTCTATTTTTTCAATCATTTTATCATGAAAATGCAAGTGATATTCATGCATTTTAAGACCTGGTTCACTTAATGTTATCCTAACACTTCTTTTGTCGTTTACATCCTTAGA
>CAMQTJ010000067.1 GCA_947037125.1 uncultured Holdemania sp. | reverse complement strand
TATTTATATTTGATTATATCATTAGAAAAATACATGCATATATAAATAAAAATGAAGAAGTTGATGAATCATTTCGTAGAAATTTATTGCTTATCTTTTCAATAACACTTCATAATATTCCAGAAGGACTTGCAGTCGGTGTAGCTTTTGGAATGCTTACACAAGGTAATGATATTGGATATCTTATAGGAGCATTATCTGTAGCTTTTGGTATTGGTATTCAAAATTTTCCAGAAGGTGCAGCAGTTTCAATTCCTTTAAGAAAAGCGGGATTTTCGCGTTGGAAAAGTTTTCTTTGTGGTCAAGCATCAGGTATGGTTGAACCAATTGCCGGAGTATTAGGAGCAATGGCAGTAATTTATTTAAGACCTATATTACCATTTATTTTAAGTCTTGCAGCAGGTGCAATGATTTATGTTTCAGTTGATGAATTAATTCCTAATTCAAAATCAGGTAGTAAAAATCATACTTCATTAGCGACACTTGGTTGCATTGTAGGATTTGGATTAATGATGATGCTAGATGTTTTCTTTTAAAAAATAATTTTATTTATAGTAAATTAAATAGTAATATATTAACAAACAACAAGTTAAATTGTTGTTTGTTTTTTTTAGGTAACTATATCTAAACTTTATCTTAACTATACAAAAAGTGAATTTATAATTGGTATAATATAAATATAGTAAGGTGTGCACTCAACTATAAAAAAACTAAAAATGAAATCTAAAAGATGTTGTTTATACGATGAAAATAAAAACATATAACAATATTGATGCTTTTATACTTGTTTGGTGTATTTGTGTTGTTTCAGCTAAACACAAAATAATATAAACAAGTTTGATAAAGAAAATAAATCTTTTGTTTGTTTTATTCTTAATATCAGTGGCTTCAATATTAACTAATGTGGTAACAAATTGTATAGTTTTTTGATTATATTTTTTATAAATGATGATTTAAACCTATTGTGTAATAAGTTATATAAATTCATATTACAAAAAAAATCAATTGTTAACTAACTTATGATTGTTTATGGGGGATTTAATCAGTTATGACATTATTTATTTTTAACATTTCACAATATTGTGTGAATAATAGGAGAGAGTATAAAAAAAATCTTAATAGTTTTACTATCAATGTTTATATTGATAGGATGTTCAAGTGGTAATGATGATCGTGATGATGAGCTTGATGAAATTATAATATATGATTATAGTAGTGTTACCGTTTCACAGCAATATCACATAAATAAATATTTGAGCGATATTGGAAAAGACTACAAAGTGAAGTATGTCTCAATTTTAGATGAACTTTTACTTAATGAAGTAAGTAATGATAATGAAAAAAGTGAATTATCAAACAATATATTAGATTTATGGACTAAACTTGAAAATAGTACAAATGCACCACATTTGATAAGTGCAAATCAAATTACTTATAATGGTGATTTTTCGGAAGATTATTTAGCTAATAGTGGATTGATGATGGATTTATCACAGATATATGAAACAGAAAAAGGAAAACTAATCTATGATAGTTTTCCAAAAATTGTTCATGAGTCGATGATGATAAACAATACTCCTTATTTAATTCCAACATATATGATGGGAACATGGGATTATTATAGTGAGCAAATGTTAAGTGATGAACAGTATTATTTATCTATTAATAAAGATATTGTAGAAAAGTATGGTGTTGATGTAAGTGATTGGACATATCGTATTTATGAGCATGAAGATGAAATTATAACGCTTATGAATAAGATGTCGGATACTGAAGTAGATAAAACTATGTCAAACTTGTTGTTGAGCATGAATTATTACCCATACTTAACACCTGTTTATGGAAGTGGATTTGTAAGTTCACCATTTGTTATAGATGAAAGAACAAAAGAAGTAAAGTTACTTGTAGAATGTGATGAATATGTAAAGCATATTAATTTTATCAATAAATTATTTTCAATCGTTTTTTTAGATGATGGTATAATGGATTTTGGTGACGGACTTTTTAAATATCTTTGTGTTGAATCTAAAGATATAAAGGATGATTATTATTTTATACAACCTGATTATTATTACTTAGATAATGCGGCGTTAAGAGGCTACTCTATTCCAACGTTTAATGATAATTTGGATGATACAGTGGATTATCTTTCTTTAGTTTATACTGATCCAAGACTTGCAGAGCTGTTGGCATATAATGGCGAAGATGGTAAAATGGATAATGGTAATAGCAATAATTATTTACTTGCCGAAAATGATTTAGTAAAAGATTTGCCAGAAGATTATTCATTTGATAATCATGAAAAATACTTAAATGATTTTAATAAATCTAGTGCCTATAATTTTACATTTACTTATGGAGAATATTTTGATGAAATGTCAGATATAAATTTATTACATAACAAATATCTAGTAATCTATAAAATTGATGATTTACAAAAATATATGTTTGATATCCAAGGATATAAAGAAGAAATGGATATAGAATTACTTTATGAAATAAGGAATTATTTAAATGTTCAATTACAAGAACATCTTAATAGAGAAAAATAGGGAATGGGTGATAAAAGTTATAGTATTTAATCCTTTAATTATGATTGTATTTTAAATACTATTGATTAATAAATTTAATAAAGGCGATCCTAAACTTCAAAGAAGGTAAATAAAATGGTAGAATAATTTACCCTAAGAAATATTGGAGGTTATAAAAAAACTTCGTTATTTGGTTTATCTAAAAAAAGTAAGGTGATATGTCAACATTGAGTTGATTATCATCTTACTTTTTATTTATATTTAACGACTAGTCGTTGCTTGGAGTTTCAGTTTTACGTTCAGGTCTTGAATCGCGTCTTCTTGAAGAATCACGATCTGATGATCTTGAAGTGTCTCTGCTACGTGATGAATCACGGTCAGAAGATGGTCTTGAATCTCTTGTACGATCTGATGATCTGCCACCATCTCTGCTACGAGAACCTTCACGAGGTCTTGAAGAATCACGTGAATCACGTCTTCTTGAAGAATCACGATCAGATGATCTTGCACCATCTCTACCACGTGAAGATTCACGTCTATTTGATCTTTCAGCAAATTCAGGTACAAATTCACAAGTAGATGTAACTACTTTGTTTCCTTTTACTGTTTGATTTTGCATACCATCAATAATTTGTGTAATGAATTCAGTTGGAACTTCAATATATGATTTGTTTTGATCAATTTTGATTTTACCAACATCTTTACCATTAACACCTGTTGCTTCAGCAATTGCACCAAGTAGGTTAGCAGCTGTTACATCTTGATTGTATCCGATATCAACAGATAACCAAGTTTTATCAGCACTGCTTGTTTTAAGTGAGTTTTGTTCAACAACACCTGAAACCTGCTTTAGTGAAGATTCTTTTATTAATGTTTGAGCTAATGCTTCAGCGATAGTTTTGTAATCAGTACCGTTAGCTACTAATTCTTCTAAAGTTGTTTCGATATTTGGATTAATATCTTTTTCAATTAGACCAACGATTTGCATTTTAAGTTGCTTCAATTGTAATTTAACCATTTCCTTTTTAGTAGGAGCAGTCCATTTCGCAATTGTAGCACTTGTTAATCTTTCAAGTTGTTTTAATTTACTTCTTTGTCTTGAAGTTACAAATGTAACAGCAATACCTTTTTTACCAGCACGACCAGTACGACCGATACGGTGTACATAGTACTCTGTTTCTTGAGGTAGGTCATAGTTAAATACTACATCCATACTTTCAATATCGATACCACGAGCAGCAACGTCTGTTGCGATTAAGAAACTTAATTTTTTGCTCTTGAAGTTATCCATAACTTTTGATCTTGCTTCTTGCTTCATGTCACCATGAATTGCAGCAGCAGGGTATGAGTTAGAAATTAATTCAGAAGTTAATTCATCAACCATTTTCTTTGTGTTACAAAAGATCATAGCTTGCTCAGGATTCATAATTTGAATACATTGCATTAATAAATTCTTCTTATCATTAGGGTTACACTCATAATAACGTTGTTCAATTGTATCTACAGTTAATGCTTTTCTTTTTAATTTGATTTCTACAGGATTGTTTTGAATCTTTTTAGTAATGTCTAAAATTGCTTTAGGCATAGTTGCAGAGAATAAAATTGTTTGACGCTCAGGTGGTAAGTAACCACTGATTTCGTCGATTGCTTCTTTAAATCCCATATTAAGCATTTCATCAGCTTCATCAAGGATAAATGTAGAACATTCTCCAAAACGTAAAGTTTTACGGTTGATGTGATCCATAACACGACCAGGTGTACCAACAATAATATCTTTTCCACGTTTCATATCTGTAATTTGGCGAGTAATTGGTTCCCCACCATAGATACATACAGTTCTTACACCTTGTATGTATTTTGAAAATTTCTTAATTTCTTCTCCAACTTGAATACATAATTCTCTTGTTGGACATAAAACTAATACTTTTGGCCAACCACTATCGTTAGGTTGTATATCGTTAAGCATAGGCAAGGCGAAGGCAGCTGTTTTCCCAGTTCCTGTCTGTGATTGTCCTAGTACATCCTTTTTTGACAAAATTAAAGGTATGCATTTTTCTTGGATTTCAGTAGCCTCTTGGTAATTGCATTCTTCGATAGCTCTTAGCAGTTGTTGTGATAAATTTAATTCATTAAATTTCATAGTTTTCCTCTTTTTCTTATAACCAAATAATAATACCATAAATACTTATCGTTGTAAATAAGGAAATGTAATATTTATGTTAATAATCAAATGAAATATTTAAATATTAATAATTTTAGAGTAGATAGTTGTTATTTGCTATTTATTTATATATAGTGTTTTTAGAAAAATATTTATTTTTATAGGGAATTTTTATTTATTTTAATTAAAATATACTTTTTTGTAAAGTTTTACTTGAAAATATTTAAATAAAGTCTTATTGTATATAAGTTACAATATTTAAAAGGGAGATATTATTGTGAAAAACAATTCGTTTAGAGATAAATTAAGTTCGAGGTTGAATCCTACAAAGCTTATAGTTTTGAGTTTTGTCTTAGTTATAATGTCAGGTGCAATTTTATTGTGTATGCCAATTAGTAACGTTAATGGACAATCACTTAGTTTTTTAGATAATTTATTTGTATCTACAAGTGCTACATGTGTTACAGGGTTAATGCCTTTTGTTTTAATGGATCAGTATACAATTTTTGGTCAAGTTGTTATTTTATTTCTAATGCAAATAGGTGGTTTAGGTTTAATGTCTATTGTTGCATTAATCTTGATTTTACTTAAACAAAAATTATGTATGAAAGAAAAAAAGGTTTTATTAGATGCTATTAATAAATCAAATCATATTGATTTACAACACTTTTTAAAAAGTATCTTTATATATACCTTAATATTTGAATCAATTGGCTTTATTTTATTAGCTACAAAGTTTATTCCTTTATATGGTTTTGATGGGATTTTTAAATCATTATTTGTTGCAGTATCAGCATTTTGTAATGCGGGTCTTGATAATTTAACAAGTAATTCATTAATTCCGTTTGCTGATGATGTATTAGTTAACCTTACTGTTTCAGCATTAATCATAACAGGTGGTTTAGGATTTGCAGTATGGTTTGATTTAAAAGGTAGTACAAGAAAAATTACTAAACTTAAACAACCTTTATCTAAAGTTATTCATCATTTAACATTACATACAAGAATAGTTGTAATTACTACTTTAGTTTTATTAGCTTCAGGTACAGTGTTATTTATGGCAATCGAATATTCTAATCCAATGACAATTGGTAATATGAGTTTTGGTGATAAGCTTATGACATCATTTTTTCAATCAACAACATTAAGAACCGCAGGTTTTAGTACGGTGGATATAGGTGCTACAAGGCCTGCTACACAGTTTATTATGCTGTTTTATATGTTGATAGGCGGATCACCTGGCGGAACTGCAGGTGGTATTAAAACTACTACATTTATTATCTTAGTTTTTGGTATCATTCATCAATTAAAAAATAAGGAACATTTAACTATATTTAAAAGAACACTTTCAGATAGCGCATTTAAAAAAGCTTTTATGATCGTTGTATTTTATTCATTATCGTTAATAGTTGGTATTACCATTTTATTAATAACTGAAGATTTAGACTTTATGGCACTAACATTTGAAGCATTCTCTGCAATTGCAACAGTTGGACTTTCTACAGGTATTACTCCACTATTGTCAAGTGTTGGAAAATTAGTTATAATAACTTTAATGTTTGTTGGACGTGTTGGACCAATGACAGTAGTATTTGCAGTAATGAGAACACATATAAATAAAAAAGCATCTGAAATAGAATATCCATCAAGTGATGTCTTGATTGGTTAAAGGAGAAAAACAATGGCAACTCGTAAATCTTATGTAATTTTGGGTTTAGGTATATTTGGTTCAACTATAGCAGCAAAATTATCTTCATATGATTATGAAGTAATTGCAATCGATAAAGACTTATCGTGCGTAGATCGTATTAGTGATATTGTTACTCAAGCAATCCGCGCTGATTTTACAGATATTGAGCAGTTAAGACAAATTGGTGTTTCTGATTGTGATGTTGCAGTTGTTGCGACAGGGTCACACTTGGAAGAAAGTGTATTAGCTGTTATGAATCTTAAGGAACTTGGTATTCCTTATGTTGTAGCGAAGGCTAAAAACAAAAAGTACATGAACATCCTTACAAAAATTGGTGCAGATCGTGTTATTCGTCCTGAAAAAGAGATGGGTGAAAGAGTTGCGAAACAACTAGTTTCAAACGATATCATTGATTTAATTGATATTGATGATGAATTTAGTATTGTAGAAATTAAGTGTCCAACAAAATGGGTTTCACATAGTTTAAAAGAAATGAATTTAAGGGCAGCTTTTGGTATTAATGTTTTGGGAATTAGAAAAAATCCTACAGAACATTTATCAATATCTCCAAGTGCTGATTATATCTTAGAAACAAGTGATCAGTTATTAGTTATTGCTGATACTAAAATATTTGAAACAATTGAATCAATTAATAAACTATAGGAGAAAATAATGGAAAAATTTATATATAAACCAAAGGGTGTTTGTTCTCGCGAAATGATTTTTGAAATTGAGGGAGAAACAATCGTATCACTTACTGTAATTGGTGGTTGTGCTGGAAACCTTTCAGGAATTTCTAGTATTGTTAAAGGGATGAATTATAATCAAGTTGTTAGTGCATTTGAAAATATTAAATGTGGTAATAAGATAACTTCTTGTCCTGATCAAATGGCAATTGCTTTAAAACAGTATTTTAATAAATAATTCATACAATACTAAATTAATCATATAATATAGTATTGGAAGGTATAGTAATTATGAAAACTAGAATGTTAGAAATTGCGATTATACTTTATGATTTAGATTTTGATTTAGAATTAATTTGTAAGATGACAAATTTGCAAGCAGTTGAACTAATGGATTATGTCATAAAAAGCACGTGAGTGCTTTTTATAATTAAGGAGATAATATGGAAAATATTGATGAAATAGTAAAAAATTTAGAAGATGGTATAATTTGTGATTATGCGAATGACCAATTTGTATTTATTGTTAAGGATTATTGGTCAAAAGAAGAATTACAACTGTTAAAACGTAATAAGGGTAGAATTAGTTGTAGTATTAAAGATGGAATAGCTTATTTTGTTGTTAGTATTAATGATTGTCTAGAATGTAGTGATTGTAGTTTTACTTTAAATGATGAAAACAATAAATGTTTAGACAAGCAAAATTATAGTTTTCAACTTTACATATATGATGAAAATAATACAATTGTTTCATCAAGACAAACTAATTGTAGTAATGATAAAAATGATTTACTAAGTGATTTATTATCGTTATTAACTTTAAATGATAGTGATGAATTGATTGAATCTAAAATAAGTATTGTGTCAAAAATGTACGAACCATTTATAATTGATGAAACTAGCCCGTTTTTTATTAGTATTTAATGGGCTTTTTTAATAATTCATGTTATAATATGATGCGATTGGATGTGATTTAATGAAAAAGATAGAAGGATTAGTATTATTTGGTGTTTTAGCGATTGATTTATTGTCTAAATACTTTATTCAAGCTAACTTAAACTTATATGAAAGTATTAATGTAATTGATAACTTTTTCGCTATAACTTATGCTACAAATACAGGGTCTGCATGGAGTATGATGGAAGGGCGCTTAGGATTTTTTATTGTAATGACTTTAATTGCTTTGGTATTTTTAGCAAAATGGTTATATACAACAGATAAAAAATCAAATATTACACGTGTTTCATTAGTTTTAATAATTGCAGGTGCACTAGGCAATTTTTATGATCGTTTAGTTTTTGGATATGTAAGAGATTTTCTTGATTTTATGATATTCAACTATGACTTTCCGATATTTAATGTTGCTGATATGTCTTTATGTATGGGTGTAGCATTAATTATCTTTGTAATACTATTCAATAAGGAGGATGTAAATATATGAAACAAATTTTAATTACAGTAACAGAAGAAGGCGCAGGATTGCGTTTAGATAAATTTTTAAGTGAAAATCACGAGGATCTTTCTCGTAGTTTTGTTCAAAATCTAATTGATGATGAATGTGTTTTAGTAAATGGTAAGATTGCAATTAAACCTAATTATAAAAGTAAATTAAATGATGAAATTGAAGTTAATTTACCTGAAATAAAAGAGTTAGAGGCATTTGCTCAAGATTTAGATTTAAATATTGTTTATGAAGATAGCGATGTTATTGTTATAAACAAGGATAAAGGCATGATAGTACATCCAGGAGCTGGAAATCCTGATGGTACGATTGTTAATGGACTTTTACATTGTTGTACTGATTTATCTGGAATTAATGGTGTATTAAGACCTGGAATTGTTCACCGTATTGATAAAGATACTACAGGACTTTTAGTTGCTTGTAAAAATGATAAATCACATGAATTACTTTCTGCTCAATTATCAAATAAAACATGTTCTCGTAAATATATTGCACTTGTTCATAATAATTTACCTCATGAATATGGAACAATTGATGCTCCAATTGGTAGACACAAAGGAGATCGTCAAAAAATGTGTGTTACTGCTAAAAACTCTCGTAGTGCTGTAACTCATTTTAAAGTGTTAAAACATTATGAAAAATTTACTTTAGTAGAGTGTTCTTTAGAAACTGGTAGAACTCATCAAATAAGAGTACATATGCAATATATTAAATATCCAATTGTTGGTGATCAAAAATATTCAATGCGTAAGACACTTGCGACAACAAATGGTCAAATGCTACATGCTTTTGAATTATCATTTATTCACCCTTCAACAAATGAAAAAATGACACTTAATGCTGATTTACCACAGTATTTTAAAGATATTTTAGAAATATTAGACAATGGTGGTGACATTTATGAATATCAACAACAATAAAGTTAAATTAATGCAAGTATCAGCTTTTTTGATCAAGAATCATGGTTATCGTTTTGTTTCAATGAAACAAAATGAGGATGAAATGTGGCTTGCAAATGAATTTAATGCAGAAATGCCTGTTATTAGATTATCTACAACTAGTAGTCAGTCAATCTTTTTTGATAAAGTTAGATTATTGAAATATCAACAATCAATTAATCAAGTAATCAAAAGAGAGGGTCGACTTATGGATATCCATTTAGTTGATGAAACTGTTTTAGAAGATGATGAGGAAATTGAAGTAGTAATATTAAATAGTAAAAATATTTTAGGACTTAATATTAGTAATAGTTTTCCAAATATTAAAAATAGTATTTATCCATTTAGTGATGCAGATGAGGAATATAATGTTATTGTTCGCGATTTAGAACAGTATCAAAATGATCGTATTAAACAAAAACGTAAAATGAAGAAAAAATTAAAAATTAATGCAACATTTATTATAAGTATAATATGTGTGGTTATTCATTTATTAGTTTTATATCTTGGTGCTAAGTTTGGTGATCAAATAGCTGCTTCAATTGTATTAGGCGCATACTATAAGTCGATTATTGTTATACAAAATGAGTTTTATAGATTCTTTACTTCAGGATTTATTCATATAGGGTTATCTCACTTGTTAATGAACTTATTGTCATTTTATTATGTTGGAAATATGTGTGAGGAAATATTTGGACATAAAAAGTTTTTATTCATTTTATTTAGTTCAATAATTTCGGGTTCGGTACTTACTTATTTATTATCAGAAAATATTATTGCAGTAGGATTATCAGGTGGTTTATATGGTATTATGGGTGCATTTTTTGTATATGCTTATACAAAAGGTTTGTATCAAAACAAAGCTTTTAGATCGCAATTAATTTATATTGTTTTTATGAATTTATTATTAAGTACACTGCCAGGTATCGGTATTTATGCTCATCTTGGTGGATTAGTTTGTGGTATCATGTGTGGCTTTATCTTTAACGATTATGAACCTTGGGCGAAACTTCGTAAGCATACAATGATAGCGGCAGGATTTTTAGTAGGAATATTATTTGTAAAGTCATATCAAGTTAATGATGTATTTCCAATATATTATGGAACTGATGAGAAAGTTGCGCAAATATTATCATATTACAACTTAGATGATTATGCAAATAGAGTTAAAAATGATGCATTAGAATTTTATATTGAATATGGAGATTTTGAATAATGAAAAGACAAAATATTTTGAACTGGGATGATTATTTCATGTCACTTGCTCATTTGTCGGCACTAAGATCTAAAGATCCGTCTACGCAAGTTGGTGCATGTATTGTTGATACTGATAACCACGTTGTGAGTATTGGTTATAACGGACTTCCAAATGGATGTAGTGATGATGAATTTCCATGGGTTAGAGAAGGTGCTAATTTAGATACCAAATATCCTTATGTTGTTCATGCTGAACTTAATGCTATTTTAAATAGCAAGCGAAGCGTTAAAGGGTGTACGATTTATGTTTCACTTTTTCCGTGTAATGAATGTGCAAAAGCTATAATTCAATCAGGAATTAAAAAAATTGTGTATGAATGTGATAAATATAGTCATACTGATGCTGTAATTGCTAGTAAAAAAATGCTTATCTCATCAAATATTCAACTTTTAAAACTTGATACTACAATTAAATTGAGTGTAGAAGTAGTTTAAATATATAATAATTAAATAAATATTAAAAAGAGGGACTATTGTCCTTTTTTTTGCATAAACTAGTACTGAGGTGATTTATTATGAATTGTGCTGTGTTTGTAAGTGATAAAAGAATGTTATATTTAATACAAATATTAAAAAATGCTAAATTTGATGTAGATAAAGTAGAATGTGAAAAAGATTTACGTCATTTAAAGAAAAAAACATATGATTTTATTGTACTACCTGTGAAAGGGGTAAGTGATACAGGATTCATCTTTAATAATGATATTGGATATTATATAACTGATTTTTTAATGACATTAAAACCGAATACTTTAGTTTTTACAGGTAAAGATGGTTATGTTTTAAAGAATCATTTTACAAATGTCGTAAACTATCTTGATGATCAAAGTGTTTTAGATTGTAATAGTAAGTTAACTGCTCAAGGTTTATTAGCAAGTATTATTTGGCATACTAGTAAGTCAATATTTGATTATAATTATCTAATAATAGGGTATGGTATGTGTGGTAAATATATTGTTGAACTTTTTGATAATTTAAAATTAGAATTCACAATCATAACTTCAAGTAATAAAAATAGTGACTTTAAATATAAATATATTAAGTTGGAGCAAATTGAAAACGTTGATAACACGATTATTATCAATACTGCGCCTATATGTGTCATTAATGAGGATTTGATAAGCAAATTTAAAACTATGCCAATTATATTCGATCTTTCGACAAATAATGTAGGGGTAGATGATGTAATATTAAAAAGGTATAAAGATAACTGTTATTATTTGCCAGCACTACCGTCAAAATATTCACCATACTCTGCTGCAAATTGTATTGCAGATAAATTAATAAAGGAGATACTAAATTGAAAATAGCTTGGGGCATTAGTGGGTCATATTGCAATCATCAAAAAGTTTTAAATCAAATAAAACAATTAATAAATAAAGGATACTTTATACAACCAATTGTAAGTCATAATACTATTGCATACTCAACAAGATTTGGAGATAATGAACAATTTATCAATGATTTGCAAACAATAACTGGTAATGAAGTAATGAGTAATATTGTTGAAAGTGAAACTATTGGACCAAACTGTGAGTTTGATGTTTGCGTTATTGCACCATGTACGGCTACTACAATTTCTAAGCTTGTACATGGTGATTATGATCATAGTGTTACTCTTTGTGCTAAAGCTATATTGCGAAATAATCTGCCTTTAATAATTGGAATCGCAAGTAATGATATCTTAGGGATTTCTGGTGAAAACTTAATGAAGCTTGCTCAAATTAAAAATATTTATATCGTTCCTTTTTACCAAGATGATTATAGACAAAAGACAAATAGTTGTATTTCTAAATGGGAATTAATTGATAAGACGATTAGTTGTGCACTAAAAGGTAAACAAATACAGCCATTATTATATACAAAGGAGGAAGATTATGAATTGTGATAAAAAATTATATGTAGCAATTATTACCCCTTTTTTTAAAAATCTGGAAATTGATTATCCAAGCTATTATAAATTGATTGATAAATTAATTAGTGATAAAATTGATGGTATAATCGTAAGTGGTACAACAGGTGAAGCGTCAACACTTAATAATGATGAGAAAATTGAATTATTTACTAATACTGTAAAACATATTAATAACAAAATAGAAGTATGGGCAG
>CAMQTJ010000066.1 GCA_947037125.1 uncultured Holdemania sp. | reverse complement strand
GATCTACTACATTCACAGTAAGATCATTTTTCATATACATCTAAATTTTAATATTATTATATTTCTACTCCCACTCAAAAGTCGCAGGTATTATAACTACTATATTAATGTAATACATCAAAATTCATGGATATATTTCACTGTTTTACTTCTATAATTTAAATAGATAATCAATAAAATATATTAACTTTGTGCTTTAACTCTTCTTTTAAACCAACCACCATGTAAATAATACACAAAGAAAATCAGTGATGTAATTGTCCAAGATATTGGAAAACACTGTAAAACTGAATTAACTGTTTCATGATTTACACAAACTAGCCATAATACTCTTATTCCTACAACACCTAATGCTGTCATAATAGTTGGAATAAATGCATCCCCTGTTGCTCTTGTTGCACAAGATAAAATTTCAATAGCCACAAAAGTTACATAAATTGGAACAAGTTGATGCAATATATCACTACCTATTTTTAGTACATTTAAATCATTTGTAAATAAAAGAAAAATCTTTGGACCAAATATTAATAATGTTATTGATAAAATAATTGTAAAACAATAAGCCATACCAAGACATACCCAAACTGATTTTTTCATTCGATCATATTTTTTCGCACCAAAATTTTGTCCTACAAATGTAGATATTGCAATACCAAATGCACCCATCCCCATCCAAAAAAATGCATCTATTTTACCATAAGCAGTATACGCTGCAACTGTATCTGTTCCAAAACCATTTATATATGTTTGAATTAAAATATTTGATAATGCATAAAGTACAGATTGCACCCCTGCTGGAACACCTATTATAATAATTCTTTTTAAAATATCATTATCACAATTTAATTTTTTTATTTGAAAATAATATGGTTCATCTTTATTACTAAGTGCATAAATTACAAGTATAGCACTAACACATTGTGAAATAATTGTAGCTAAAGCAACACCAAAAACTGCCCATTTGAAGAAAACAACAAAAACAACATCAAGTACAATATTCACAACACATGCAACTATTAAAAAATATAATGGTCTTTTAACATCTCCTACAGAACGTAAAATACCAGATCCCATATTATATATTAATGATGGTATAATCCCTATAAAATATACCTGCATATAAACAAGTGAATAATCAAAAAGTTCAGTTGGTGTATTCATCATTTCTAGTATACTACTAGAGGAAAAAAAGCCAATAATCATCAATATAAATCCACCTACAATTGCAACTACAATTGAAGTACTAACAGCCTTTTTTAATTTATTACTATCATATGCACCATAATACTGCGCAATTACAACTGATGCACCTGTTGATAAACCTACAAATAGCCCCACTAATAAATTTATAATTGTAGCAGTTGATCCACCAACTGCCCCCAATGCTTCTTTACCTACAAAATTACCTACAATTATTGCATCTGCTGTATTATAAAGTTGTTGAAAAAAAGTACCAAATAAAATTGGAAAAAAGAAAATCAATAATTGTTTCCATATAACACCATCTATAATACTATTTTTCTTTAAATTAGTCATAAGCATCCCCTAGCAAATTAATTACTATTTTATACCATCTTAAGAAAAAAAGCACTATAAAAATTCATTATTTTTAAGTTTATTATTTCACTTAATTAAGTTTAAAAAACATGCTATAAAAGCATGTAATTTTAATTGATTTATTTATAATTTTGTAGCTACTACCATAAAGATTAATTCATCAATTTGTTTAAAATCCATCGAATATCCTTGTTGATCAAATATTGTTTTTAATGCATCAATATTTGCGAAATATTCATCATTCAAATCTTTTAATTGCCGCACATTCCAACCTTTTGCATAATCTTTTTTTGCCTTATCATCATAAAACATTAAATCTGTAATAATGATACGACCATAAGGTTTAAGTATTCTGCCCATTTCTTTTATTGCTAAGATTTTTTCCTTACTATTACAATGATGAAATGCATATGACGAAACAACACAATCACATACATTATCCTCTAATGAAATACTTAAAAAATTTCCTAATCTCATTGGTATGTTTAAAAGTTTTAACTTTGCTTTTTTCATCATATTGATAGATTGATCAATTCCATAAATAACATTTCCTAAATAATTATCAATAATACATTTAGTTAAATTACCTGTACCAATTCCTATCTCTACAATATCACCTTTACATAAAGTTACTTCTTTTGCTGTTGTATCGATTATTAAATCATAATTTTTATAAAAATCTAAACCTTGTGTTTCTGTTTTTATATCTTGATCATAATTTGTTGCCCAATTATCAAAATCCCATTTATCTTTCCAATTTTGTATATCACTAATTAAATTAATTGTACTATCTAACTGTATAGATACATCATTTGATATTTGATTACTTTCTAATAAATCATCAACAACTTTACCCATTACATCTCTTATTTTCATCATTTCGTGAATTTGTTTATTAATCATGCTATATTGATTTATATAAATACCAAGTTTATTATTACAATCATTAATACAAATAATTCTTATAGCATCTACACTAAAACCTAATTTACGATATAATAAAATAAATTGTAATATTTGAATATCATTATCATCTAATATACGATATCCATTTTTATCACGCTTAAAAACTAATAATTCTTTTTTCTCATAAAATCTAATAGCATTAGTTTTACAATTTAATTTTGTTGCTGCATCTTTAATTGAATACATAATTACCTCCATTAATATTTGTATATTTACAGTGTAATCCTTAATCTAAGGTGAAGGTCAAGTCTTTTATTAGATCTTTATACTTTTAATATAAGTAATAAGTGGATTAATTGCTTGTTTACTAAAAACATCAAATGATTTTGACATTTATATTTATTCAAGACTATCTTCACCAAACTTCTTTTTATTCATGTTGTTTACTGTTTTCAATAAATTTTTATCAATAAAGCCCATCTTTTCATAACATAAACCACTTTGTGCATAAAATAATTGATAATCTTGGTAATCATCTTTAAAATTATTACTAATTATATTATCATACTCACTTATATCACTTTCACCTACTGAAAAACTACTTTATTTTTTATTGTTAAATTTTTATACCACTTTAATTTTGATATTGTGCCTGCATATATAAAAGATGCGAAAATTATTGTATCAAATCTTTTTAAATCTACACAGCCTATATTTTTAGACTTATACACTCACATTTTAATTCTTCACTTATCCAGTTTGCATATCTTTTTGTAAAACCTATTTTTTGAATTATATATAACTAACTGATTCATATTTAAGTTTTCTCTTTTCTTAATTTTTATAACAATAGCAATTTCTATTATAAAAAAACAAATAAGTATTCCTTTATAATTTTTAGTTACATACTCAATGTATTTTTGAATGCTTTATGTGCATTTTGTAATAATGTTGTTACTTCATCTATTGGTGTTAGTACAAATGATATTCCTATATTAAAAATCATCCTTTGTTGATGTAATTGTTTTGCTTGGTCGATTGATATATTATTTTCTTTAACAATAAAATCAGCTACATTTTTTGTTGTTTCTTTATCATATAAATCTTTAAATGATGTTATATTTTCGCGCTTTCTTAATAAATATAATCGATATAAATGTGGATTTTCTTTGGCAAATAATGCATGACATATCCCCATACTTTCAAACATATTAGTTCTATCAATATTTTTACTTATAAACTCATTTAAATATTTTTCAGTTAGTAATTTAACATCATTTTTAAGCCCTTCAATATTTTCACAATATCCATAAATTGGTTGAACTGAACAACCAATTTTATCTGCTATACTTTTAACTAAAATATTCTCACCATTTTTTGCAAATTCAAATGCTGCTTTAACAACAATTTTTTTTGTTATTCTATGTTTTGGTATTGTATTCTGCTTTTGATAAACTCTTTACATAACTAATTTATATTTAAGTCAAAAAAAAAATATCACTATGTTAGATAACAAATTACTTTGTATCTATTATAATGATATTTTACTTTAATAATTTTTACTTAACTACAATATTAACTAATTTATTTTTAACACAAATAATTTTAACAATATCTTTACCTTCAACAAGTTTAGATATATTTTCATCAGCCATAGCAATTTGTTGTAACTTTTCATTATCTAAATCAACAGCAACATTTAACTTAGCTCTAAGTTTTCCATTAACTTGAACAACAACTAATGTTTCATTAAGAATTAATGCTTTTTCATCAAATGTTGGCCATGCTTCAAATGCAATTGTTTTACTATTTGTAAGCATTTGATACATTTCTTCACATAAATGAGGTGCAAAACATGAAAGCATTTTAATAAATCCTAACATATAATCACGATTAAGTTTTGGTTGCTTATAACACTCATTGATAAAGATCATCATTTGAGAAATTGCAGTATTTAAGTTTAATGATTCAATATCACTAGTAACTTTTTTAACTGTAAAATTATATGCATAGTCTAATTCAGGTGTTGCTTCATCACATAACACATCATTTTCCATAATTAAACGATATACACGCTCTAACCATTTTCTTGAACCTTCAACCCCTTTATCATTCCAAGGTTTACTTGCTTCAAGTGGTCCCATAAACATTTCATAAACGCGTAATGTATCTGCCCCAAAATCTTTTACTATAGTATCAGGATTAACGACATTCCCTTTAGATTTACTCATTTTTTCATTATTTTCACCTAAAATCATACCTTGATGAAATAATTTTTTGAATGGTTCAGGATATTTTAAAATTCCTTTATCATATAAATATTTATTAAACATTCTAGCATATAATAAATGCCCTACTGCATGTTCACTACCACCAATATATAAATCTACAGGCATCCAATGATTTAATAATTCTGGATCACCAATACAATTATTATTATTTGGATCAATATAACGTAAATAATACCAACTACTACCAGCAGATCCTGGCATTGTAGATGTTTCTAGTTTACATTTACGACCATTAATTTCAGTATTAACCCACTCTACAGCTTTATCTAAAGGACTTGCACCCTTGTGTGATGCACTATAGTCACTAAGTGATGGTAAAACTAAAGGTAGCATATCATCATTTAAGGCACAATGTGTACCATCTTCAAAATGGGCAACAGGAATTGGTTCACCCCAATATCTTTGACGAGCAAAAATCCATTCTCTTAAACGATAGTTAATTTTTTTAACACCACAATTATGGTCTTCTAACCATTTAAGCATTACTTCAATTGCCTCATCTTTACCAAGATCATTTAAAAAATCAGAATTAATATGAATACCATCTTCAGTATAAGCACATTGTTCAATGTTTCCACCTTGTAATACTTCAATGATTTCAATACCAAATTTTTTCGCAAATTCATAGTCACGATCATCATGTGCTGGAACTGCCATGATAGCACCTGTTCCATAAGTAGCTAAAACATAATCAGATATATAAATTGGAACTTTTTTATTATTTACAGGATTAATAGCATAAGCACCAATAAATACTCCAGTCTTATCTTTATTTAATTCAGTACGTTCTAAATCAGATTTACTTGCACAAATTGAAATATAATTTTCAACGGCTTCTTTTTTATCAGCTGCCATGATTTTTTGTACCAAAACACTTTCAGGAGCTAATACACAATATGTAGCACCAAATAAAGTATCACAACGTGTAGTAAACACTTTAAAAGATTCCTCTTTTTCAAAAACTTTAAATTCAACATGTGCACCAATTGATTTACCAATCCAATTTCTTTGAATTTCTTTAGTTGATTCTGGCCAATCAAGAGCATCTAAATCAGTTAATAATCTTTCAGCATACTTAGGAATATCAATAACCCATTGTTTCATATTCTTACGAATTACAGGAAATCCGCCACGTTCACTTTTTCCATCAATAATTTCATCATTCGCAAGTACTGTACCTAATTGCTCACACCAGTTTACTGGAATATCAACATATCGCGCTAATTCATCTTGATAAAGTTGTTTAAAAATCCATTGTGTCCACTTGTAATAATCTTTATCACATGTAGAAATTTGTTTGCTCCAATCAAATGAAAACCCTAGCATTTTTAACTGCGTTGTAAAAATATCAATATTTTGTAAAGTAAAAGATTCTGGATGATTTCCAGTTTGTATTGCATATTGTTCAGCAGGTAATCCAAAAGAATCAAAACCCATTGGATGTAATACATTAAATCCTTGCATTCTTTTCATTCGACAAATTATATCAGATGCCGTATAACCTTCAGGATGCCCTACATGTAACCCTTGTCCTGATGGATATGGAAACATATCTAATGCATAAAATTTTGGTTTACTAAAATCATAAACATCTGTTTTAAATACTTCATTTTCTTCCCAATACTTTTGCCATTTTTGTTCAATTTGATTATTATCGTACATACTATTCCTCCTAATTTAAGTAATAAATAAAAAAAGCCCTTATATCTAAGGACGTAATTAATACGCGGTACCACCTTAGTTCACTAAAATTTAGTGCACTTAATATCTTTTATCGCAAGATTTACGAATGCTCCAAGGTAAGTTCATATTAATTTACAATCGATTTTCACCACCATCGACTCGCTAGATATAAATTGTAATATTACTACTCCTTTTCATTGCCTGCTACTATTTTATATAATTATTGTTTATCTGTCAATATTTAATCTATTTTCTTGCTAGTTATGATAACTAGATGTATAATAAAATAGAAAAGGAGTTAATGATAAATAAATGAAAAATTCAAAATTAGTGCCTCAAGATAAAACAAGCTTTCTAACTCATTTTATTGGCTGTGTGTTTGCATTATTATTTTTAATTTATATACTGTGTCAGATTTCATTGTCAACTTATAAATTATCATCAATTATGGCAATATCAATTTTCGCAATCAGTGCAATACTATTATACGGAGCTTCTAGTTATTATCATTATTTACATGATGATAATCCAAATAAATTAAAGGCTAGAAAATTTGATCATTTAATGATCTTTGTCTTAATTGCTGGAACTTATACTCCATTTTGTTTGATTTTCTTTCCAATAACTAGTGCTTTAGCATTTGTCGGTTTTATATGGTTACTTGCCATATTAGGAATAT
Source organism: uncultured Holdemania sp. (assembly GCA_947037125.1). Taxonomy (GTDB): domain Bacteria; phylum Bacillota_I; class Bacilli_A; order Erysipelotrichales; family Erysipelotrichaceae; genus RGIG1896. Next base: position 5,773 of record CAMQTJ010000066.1, on the reverse strand, counting down.
CAATTAAATTAATCTTCTTTAATGCGCCTCGTTTCATATCAACTATTATCTATATTTTAATGGGTTGGTCATGTATATTTTGTTTACCATTATTTCAAGAATTTTTACCATTTGGATGCTTAATGTTAGTAGCCTTAGGTGGAATATTTTATACTATTGGTGGCGTTATATATATAATTAAAAAACCAAATATTAATATCAATTTTAATTTTCATGATTTATTTCATATCTTTATACTATTAGGTACAGCAACACATGCATTATCATTATTGCTTTATGCAATTTAAAAGGAGAATATTATGTTAAGAATAATAACAGATACATCACCAATGCTTACAGTTGAACAAGGTAAAGCATTAAATATAGATATAACACCACTTTCAGTTACAATCAATGGTAAATCATATCGCGAATATGTTGATATAAACGCACATGAATTTAATGAACTTGTACAGCAAAAACATGTACCAATGACATCTCAACCGGCAGTTGGTGAAGTTATGGAAAAATTAGAACAATATCCAAATGATGATATTTTAATTATTTCAATGGCTAAAGGTTTATCAGGAACTTATGAATCATGTGAAAGTGCTAAAATTATGGATGGTCGTAAAAATATTGAAGTTATCAATTCTCAAACTTTATGTGGACCACACAATCATTTAATTATGGAAGCAATTCGTTTAAGAGATGAAAATAAATCATTACAAGAAATAACAGAATATATTACTAATTTATCTAAATCTGCAAATTCATTTTTAATCCCTCAAGACTTTGATTTCTTAAAGCGTGGTGGAAGATTAACGCCACTTGCCGCAACTCTTGGTGGATTATTAAAGATTCAACCAGTATTAGTTGTTTCACCAAATGGTGAGCGTTTAGAAAAATTTACTGTTGGACGTAACTTTGAAAGTTCAATCAAAAAAATACTTGCATACTTTATTGAACATAACATTAATAGTGAATATAAAATCTATATTACTCATGCTTTTGTAAAGGATCAAGCATTAAAAATCAAAGAAAAATTTGAAGCAGCAATTCCAAATGCTGATATTACAGTTGGTGAATTATCTTGTGCATTTATTACACAAGGTGGACCTCAATGTATTGCAATTCAATATATCAAAAAATAATAATGTTAACTTAAAATAGACATACTAGCTATGTTTATTTTTTTTTAGTATAATATAACAGAAAACAGATGGAGAAACATTATGCAAAATAAATTCGAAAATACCCTAGATAATAAAAGATACTATACCTTAAATTATTATTTTAAAACAAATTTCAAAAACAAAGTATGTAAAGTACCAATTAACGGCTTTTTTAGTTGTCCTAATCGTGATGGTACAAAAGGCAGTGGTGGCTGTACTTTTTGTTCAGAACTTGGAAGTGGTGAATTTCAAAAAGGCAGCACACAAGACTATTTAACTCAATATCATGAAGGACATCAAATCATGTCAAAAAAATGGGCTAATTCTTACACTATCCCCTATTTTCAATCATTTACTAATACTTATGGAACACTTGAAAAAATTAAATCAATGGTACAACCATTTTTATTCCTTGATGAAGTTAAAGCAATTGATTTAGCTACAAGAGCTGATTGTTTAAGCGATGAAATTATTGAATATTTAGATGAATGTACTAAAATTAAAGATATTTATTTAGAATTAGGTCTACAATCAATTCATGATAATACTGCAAATTTAATTAATCGTTGTCACACTTATCAAGACTTTAAAGATATTATGAAAAAACTTGAAAATACAAATATTAAAGTAATCGTACACCTAATGAACGGTTTACCTTATGAAACATATGATATGATGATTCAAAGTGCAAAAGACTTAAATCAATTTAAACTTTTTGGAGTTAAAATTCATATGTTACATATTATAAAAGATACTACTATTTACCATCAATATCAAAAACAACCATTTCATCTATTAACACTTGAAGAGTATGTAGATATTTGTGTTATGCAATTAAGACATCTTAACAAAGATATTATAATTCAAAGAATTACAGGAGACGGTGAAAAAGACACATTATTTGCGCCTTTATGGACTCTAAACAAAACAGTTGTAATTAATGAAATTGATAAATTCATGGCTAAAAATGATGTCTATCAAGGAGATTTATTCAATAATTAAATCAGTTAATTTATCAACTATAACATCAGGTAAAATATTTAAAGCAATTACATCACTACGCTTATGAACACCACATGTTACAAGTATTGTTTTGATATTATGATTTACACCAAGTAATATATCTGTTTGTAGATTATCACCAATAATAACAACATCCTCTTTTAAAAACTTAGTATATTCTAATGCACCGTCAATAATAGCCTTATTAGGCTTACCAATTTTAATAGCATTAGTACTACAACAATATTCAAACATTTTAACCATTGAACCATTTCCAAGAGACGGGCCATTTTGAGTTAATAAAATACGATCATCATTAGTAGATACTAAAATGCCACCATTAAGAATTTCACTAACTGCTTTAGAATAATCAGTATAATTTAAATTAGTATTAAGTCCTACAAAAACAAAATCACTATTATTTTCAACAATATTAAAACCATTATTAATAAGTGCATGTTTTAAACCATCACTACCTATAACAAAAGCATTTCGTTTATCAAAATGCTTTTTTATATGATCACTTGCAGCCATAGCTGAAGTATAAAAATGTTCTGGCAAAATATTTTTATATCCCATATCCAACATATGCTGACATGCTTGTATTTGTGTTCTACTTGAATTATTAGTTAAAAAGATAAAATCATGATTATTATCAATTAAATAATCGATAAATTTTTTGCTATCCTCAATAATCTTTGTTCCATGATACATTGTTCCATCTAAATCAATTAAGTATTTTTTCATATAATTACTTCCTTATGAAATAAATTATAACATATTTATTTATTAGATACTTCAAACTTTATCTTTAATTTTATTCAAATAAAATATTAGCCCTAGTGCAACAATTGAAAAAGATGCAACAATTCTAAGAGTAATATCATATGAATACATTTTAGTTAATTGTGACGTCAATACAGGCATAACTAATAAAGAAACACCCATATAAAAACTTGATGAAAACATTAATGATGTTGATTTATAATCCGTTGGCGTTATATCATCAATCATGTGTTTAGTACAATAAATTGCTATTGGAAAAGTTACCATTTGCATGATACCACTTGCAACCAATAAATTAGGATTACTTATATAACTATACAGTAAAAATCTTATACCAAACATTATTGTTGCGAAAGTTAATAATTTATAATAACTAAATTTCTTTACAAGTTTTGCCATCATAAAATACATTGGTGCTTCAACTAATGATTGAAAACCCCATTTAATTCCAATATGTAACCTTGTACCACCAACTGCTAAAAGTTTGTTTACAACAAGGTAAATATCTGCACAACCCATCGCAAATAATAACAAAATAATTAAATTAATTAAAACATATTGTTTATTACAAATTAATTCTTTGATATATTTTATTTTTATTGTGCTTTTTTTACCATCAATATCTTTTATTTTAATAGCTAAATAAATAATAGTACAACCAATAATAAAACTCAAAACTGCTATTATTTGATAATCTATAACAAATAATATAATGGCTATACTAAAGCAACCAATAGCCCAACCAATTGAACCAACACATTTAAACACATTAAATTGTGGTTTATATTCTTTAACTTGAAAAATCCAAGTATCAAGTAATGATTGATAACAACGACATAACCCTCCTATCATACCAACAATTAAAAAGGTAATCATAAAAGTATTACTAGTTAAATAAAAATAAATACATAAACAAACATTTAATATTATGATAAAAATAAAATACTTTTTTATTTTCCCAAACTTATCAGCTAATAGCCCAAAAATAATATGAAATAAAACACAAAAAATTGCAATCGAAGAAAGTATATAACCAGATTGTTGTTCATTAAAATTTGAATTTTTTAAATAAGGAATCATTTGCGTACTACTTATAGCACCAAAGGCATATAACATAAAATACAGTAACTTAACTTTATTATTTTTCATATTATATTTTGTACAGTTAATAAATAATTATTCATAATTTCATAAATCTAAATTTTTTTATACAACTTTACATTGCTTATAATTAATAATACCAAGTATCATTGCAATACCAAATGCTAGCATAGCAATAAAAAAAGGAAGTAAAGGGTCGACACTATAAATGAAACCTGCAAAAAGTGACCCAACTACCATTCCAAGGGACTTTACTGAATTAAACATACCAATCATCAACCCATTATCACCCTTGCTAAAAATAGCTAATACAGCTTGTATTACCGGTAAATAAATTGCAATTAACCCAAAGATCAATAAATTTTGAAACATAAAAATATTTTGAGTATTAATTATCATTAAAAGACCCATAGAAATAAATAAAATCAGAAAAATGCCAACTATTGATTTTTGAACATTAGTTTTCTTCATTATCCATAAACAAATTGTAGAATTAGCCAATAATGCCATAAATCCAACCATTGCCTTAATTATTCCATTAAATGATGGAGGTAATTCAAATTGATCATTGATAAAAAAATTAAAGACTTGTTCATGACTTGTAACTGCAAGTGTAGCAAAAAAAGCCATAGAAAAGAAACAAATAATAGTTGGAGTCATTATTTTTTTACTATCAATTATAATACTAAATGGATTAGCTTGCTTAACAAGTTGTCTCATGCTTAATTTATCATTAACCATCGGCTTATCCTTTAAAAACATTAAATAAATTACACCAAGTAATAATAGACCAATAACTTGAATTATAAAAACTAAAGGTATTGAATAATCACCAATAAATCCACCAATTAAATAACCAAATGGACTACAAACTGCACTAATTGTTGCACTAATTGCAAGATTAACACCACGCTTTTCTTTAGGACTAATTGCCATAATATAAATTAAATGACCAACCATAATTCCACTAATAAATAAACCTGCAATCATACGACCTACAATTATTTGTAATTCTGTTGTTGCTGTCGCAAAAACTGCCTGACCTATAGCATAACCTACAAAAGATATAGCACTAATCTTTACTACCCCTATTTGACTTGATGTTTTGCCCCAAAATGGTGAAATCGTAAAATTCACCATTGACATTGCTGCATATGCAACCCCAAACATATAATCACCTAAATTTAAATTCATGATTAATGTTGGAGTAATTGGATGTGCTAAATTCGCAAATATCCCATACAACCCCACAAGCACAAACATTCTATTAACTGAAACCTTAGCCATATTATTACCTTAAATAATATATTCTTAACTCTACATTATTTATACCCTTCACTATTAATACATTAAATTTAATTATAAAACAATAATATTTTTAATACAAGTTTAATGCATGAATAACTCGCAATTATTTTAATATGCTATTATATAAGATATTAAATATATTATTTATTACTAAAATGCGATATATTTACAATTTAAATTATCTTAATAGGATTTAGTATAGTAATAGTTTATATATAATAAATTACTGCTTGTAGTTAAATAAAAAATTCAAATATATCTTCAAATAAATCAAATTTATGTTAGAATAAACAGAGGTGAAAATATGAAAAATTTCAAAAAAATTATTATAACTTTATTAGCCCTAGTTTTAATTATTATTTCTACGGTTTTCTATAGCTTTAAAATAGCCCCATCAGATGTTAAAATAAGAAAAGAAACGC
>CAMQTJ010000065.1 GCA_947037125.1 uncultured Holdemania sp. | reverse complement strand
CGATAATACAAATATCGGTAACTTTAGCACCACGAGCACGCATCGCAGTAAATGCTTCGTGTCCTGGAGTATCTAAAAATGTTACTTTTTTATTATTAACTGCAACTTGGTATGCACCAATATGTTGCGTAATACCACCAAATTCACCTTTAACAACATTAGCTTTACGAATTGAATCAAGTAAAGTTGTTTTACCATGGTCAACATGCCCCATAATTGTAACTATTGGTGGACGGTTTTGTAATAAGCTTTCATCTGTTTCTGCAACATCTTCCAAGCTATTTTCATCAACAGGTTCAGTTTTAACTGAATCAATATTGTATTCTAAACATACAAGATCAACCAAATCATCATCAAGACTACTATTAATAGTAACCATTTTACCTAATAAAAATAGGTATTTAATAATATCACTGACATTTTTATTACATTTACTTGCTAATAAAGAAACTGTAATTCCTTCTTCATAAGTAATATTTGTAACAACTTCACCTCTAGGAACAAAATTATTTGTATTTTGTTGTCTATTTCCTCTGTTTTTATTGTTTCTACTTCTTCCTCTTTGAACTCTTGCCATTTTTACCTCATTTCAAGCAACTCATAATGTGTTTAGCAAGTCCATTATCTTCAATTGCAACTACCATACGATTAACTTGGCCTATTGCATCAGATATTTCTTCACTGCTATAACAATCGATATACTGTACTTTACATTGGTTGCAAACATTAAGTACTCTTTGTTTTGTATTAGTGGAAGCATCATTAGCTATAAAGACGAATTTAGCATTCCGACCAACAATGGCCTTATAAGCTGTTTCGCCAATAGAAACTTTTCTTGCTCTTGCACTAATTCCTAAATATCCCGCTATTTTCTTATCCATTAATAACTTTCCTAATTTCTAAATATACTTCTTCACTAATATCACACTCTAATGCACGTTTTAAACTATTTCTTTTAATACAAACATCCAAGGCAGCAATATCTTTTTTAAGATATGCCCCTCTTCCATTTGCTTTACCAGTTAAATCAACTTCTACATTTTTTGCAGGTGTTCTAACAATTCTTAAAAGATCCTTTTTTTCACATTGTTCATTAGTCGCAATACATTTTCTTAAAACTATTTTTTTCATATTAAAGTTCTAGATTTTCATCATAAAAGCTATCGTACTCATCATAATCAACTGAATCGTAGAATTCTTCAGATGCATTTTCACTATTACCCTTTGCGATTAGTTCTAATTCAGCTTCAGAATAAACAGGCTTAATTTCATAATCTTTATCTTTTTTGATATCTTTTGGACGAAGTTTACGTTCTTCCTCTTTAAAAGGCTTACGCTTTTTAAAATCTTTGAAATCAGCAACAGGTGTAGGTTTTGGTCTTACATCTAATAATTTTTCAAATTTAGAAACATAAGAACCTTCTTTTTTAACTACAGCTTTTTTAGGACGCTTAACTTCTTTTTCCTGAACTACTTCATTTGTAGAATCAGTATTTTGATTTGAAGAATTTTCTTCATTTATTGGAGCAACTACTTCAACTGCAAGTTCAGCATCAACAACAGCTTGAATTTCTGCAGCAATTTTAGCTTTATTTAATTCAGCTTGTCTTAATGCAATTTTTTCAAGTTCTGCTTTATAATCGATTCCTAATGCAAGAGCATCTGTTTTTGTTTTAATATCGATTTTTTTATTAGTTAACTTAACAGCTAAACGAGCATTTTTACCTTTTTTACCAATTGCTAAAGAAAGTTGATTATCTTCAACAATTACAGTTAATGAACGCTTATCATCATTTTGTACAACTGCGATTACCTGTGCAGGTGCTAAAGAATTTTTGATTAATTCTTGAATGTTTTCGCTCCATTCAAAAATATCAATTTTTTCTCCATGAAGTTCGTTGATTACTAAACTAACACGACTACCACGAGGCCCGATACATGCACCAATTGGATCTACATCACTATTACTTGAGTAAACAGCCATTTTAGTTCTTTCACCAGCTTCACGAGCGATTGCTTTAATTTCAACAATTCCTTCATAAATTTCAGGTACTTCTCTTTCAAACAAACGTTTAACAAATTTAGAATCAGCTCTTGATACTAAAACTTGTGCACCTTTTGTATCTTTACTACATTCAGTAATAACAACATTAATTCTTTGACCTTCACGGTAAGTTTCAGTAGGAATTTGAGCAGCACGTGGCATTATAGCCATTGTTTTACCTAAATTTAATACTACAAACTTTTCCTCAACTGATTCAACTAGTCCTAAAACCATTTCATCTAATAAGTCGATATATTCATCATATACAGCTTGTTTTTCTGCTTCTCTAATTTTTTGTTTCATAACATTTTTTGCTAAAACAGCTGCAGCACGACCTAAATCGTCGATTGATTTACTCACTTCTACTATTCCTCCTAGTTCATTAGCTTCATTTAATTCTTTTGCATCAGATAAACTAATTTCAAATTCATCATCTTCAACTTCTTCAATAATTGTATACTGTTGATATAAAGTTATAACACCGCTTTTTTCATTAATATCGGCACGAACTAAAATATCAGGTAAATCTACATGCTTCTTATATGCCTTAGAAAGTGCCTCTTTTAATGCTTCAACAACGATTTCTTTTGGAATTTTACTATCAGCTTCTATTGATTTCATTGCATTTAAAAATCCTTTTAAATTCATTTACTTTTTCTCCTTAAAATTTCACTGCAAGACGTATTAAATCTATATCGTCCCATTTAAAACTAACTTTTCTTGTAACAGCTTTATCGCGATAAGAAACTGTTAGTTCATCATCTTTAAAACTAATTAAATCTCCAGTTACTTCGATAAGTTTATTATTAACTAAATGTTTGAATTTAGTATAAATATGTTTTTCAATCACATTTTCAACATCAAACTTAGTTTTTAATATTCTTTCAGCACCTGGCGAGCAAACTTCTAGAAAGTACTCAAAATTGATTAATTCTTGCTCATCCAAAATAATAGATATTTTTTCCGAAACGTCTGCACAAGTATCAATATCCATACTTCCATCAGCATTCATAATTGCAATCTGTAAAATTTTGTTTTTACCACTGTTAACAATTTTTATATCATAAAGTTGTACATCAAAATCATTTAATACTGGTTGAATCGCTTCTACAATTTTTAAAGTGTCATTCATAAGCCCTCTCCTTAAAATAAACTAAAAGTGGCCACCGGCCACTTCGTTTAGATATATGCACATATATAATACTACTTTTTATCACAAATTGCAAGGCTAAAATAAACTCATTTGATTTTCATCTTGCATATTATTTAAAACCCCCAACACTTCAAGTTTTCTTACAAGAGTTGTAGATAATAACGTCCGATTAATTAAATCTTCTTTCGATAAAAAATCACCATTAGCTCTAGCTGTTACTATAGATTTACCAACGTTTTCCCCTAAACCATCCATGACAGTAAAGGGCGGGATAATTGTTTTTAAATCATTTGGTAAAACACTAAATTGTGAAGCTTGCGATAAATTAATATCAATGTTACTAAACTTGTATCCCCTTGAAACCATCTCTAAACAGTTTTCAAGTGTTGAATATAATGCAATCTCTTTCGATGTAACAGTTTTTTTAGTTTCAATATTACTCAATCTGTTTTGAATATCTTCCATACGACTAGTAATACCTGTTGTTTCTTTAATCATTGTCTCTATTTCATATGCATCACATCTTAATGTAAAATAAGCAACATAATAATAATGCGGATGATGCACTTTAAACCAAGCACAACGAACAGCCATCATAACATAGGCAACAGCATGAGCCTTAGGGAACATATATTTAATTTTTAAACAACTGTCAATATACCATTGATCAACATTGTTTTCCTTCATGATTTCCATCCACTCAGGCTTTAATCCTTTACCTTTACGAACACTTTCCATGATAAAGAAAGCTACTTTAGGAGGTAATCCTTTTTGAATTAAGTAAACCATAATATCATCACGACATCCAATAACATTTTTAAGTTCAATACCACTTTCAACTAAATCTTTCGCATTATTAAGCCAAACATCTGTTCCATGAGATAATCCTGAAATAATTACTAGGTCTGAAAAAGTTTTTGGTTTAGTTAGTTCTAATATTCCACGAACAAATTTAGTACCAAACTCAGGAAGTCCAACAGCTCCTGTAATTTCATTATATAATTTAGGATCAGCCATTAATTCATTTGAATTTGAAAATAATGACATTGTTTTTAAATCATTCATAGGAATTGATTTCGGATCAATATTAGAAATATTTTGCATTAAACGCATTACCGTAGGATCAACATGACCCAAAATATCAAATTTCAAAACATTATCATGAATTGCATGGAAATCAAAATGTGTTGTTTTCCATTCTGAGTTAGGATTGTTTGCAGGAAAATTAACTGGAGTAAAATCATGAACATCCATATAATCAGGTATTACAATAATTCCTCCTGGATGTTGCCCCGTTGTTCTTTTAACCCCTTCACAATCTGTCGATAGATGTACTTTTTGCGCAACACGCATATCAACTATTTCTTTTTCTTCACAATATCCTGCAACATAACCAAACGCTGTTTTTTGAGCAACAGTTCCAATAGTTCCTGCTCTAAAGACATAATCCTCACCAAATACTTCTTTAGTATAGTTATGTGCATTAGGTTGATCTTCACCAGAAAAGTTTAAATCAATATCGGGAACTTTATCACCCTCAAAGCCTAAAAACGTTTCAAACGGTATATCTTGTCCATCAGGTTTCATTAAATTATTACATTTTGGACAATTTTTATCCTGTAAGTCATATCCTGAAGATACGCTACTGTCATTAACAAATTCACTATATTGACAATTCGGACATATATAATGTGGCGCAAGTGGATTTACTTCAGTAATTCCAGACATAGTTGCAGCAAACGATGACCCAACTGAACCACGCGAACCAACTAAGTATCCATTTTCATTTGATTTTTTTACTAGTAAATGAGAAATATAATAAATAACTCCAAAACCATTACCAATAATTGAATTCAATTCTCTTTTTAACCGCTCATCAACTATTTCTGGTAATATTTCACCATATAACTTATGGGCAGTTTCAAAACATATTTCAGTTAATAATTCATCAGCACCTTCAACTTTAGGTGTAAAAAGTTTATCATGAATCGGTTTGATAAAATCACAACTATCAGCTATAAAATTAGTATTTTCTACAACAATTTCATAAGCTAAGTTCTCATCCAACCAATCAAATTCTTTAAGCATTTCATCTGTACTTCTAAAATGTTGACTAGGATTAATCGTGTTTTTACGACGCTGCTGATCATAAATATACAACGGATGCCTAACACCACCTATACCTTGAGTATTAATATATATATCTCTTAGTATCTTTTGATTAGGTAAAGCATAATGAACATCTCCTGTTGCTACAACTATTTTATTTAATTTTTTTGCAGTCATAATTATATTTAAAACAACATCTTTTAATCTATCAAAATCTGGTATCATATGATTTTCAACCGAAGGACGATAATTTTCCAAAGGTTGAATTTCTACATAATCATAATAAGCCAGAGCATTTTCTAATTCTTGTTGTGTTTTATTTGCTGCAATTTCATAAATTTCCCCCTTATAACATGATGTACCTATAAGTAAATCTTGACGATTAGTATTTAGTTCTTCACGTAAAATTCTTGGCTCAGCCATAAATTCTTGACCATTATTTTTACTATTTGCCTTACCAAACAAGGCGATAGTTTTTGTATGAGATATAGTAATTAACTCAAACAGCCTTTTTAATCCAACTTTATTTTTCGCAATTACTGTTGTATGACGATTATAGTTTTTAATAAACGACTTTTCATTTTGTAATGTATTAAGATCTGATATTTTCTTTGCCCCACGTTTTTTACAATCTTGTAACATTAAAGCAAATGTATCCGCAAGAACTTCAGCATCATAATCAGCTCTATGCGCTACCTCTTCGTCATAAACTACACGATATAAACGAGCAATATTACCTAAGCGATAATTACGTCGATCACTATGGATTGCACGTGCTAAGTCTAATGTATCAATAACGCAATTATCAATTTTAGCTAATCCATTTTTTCTTAAAGACTCATTTAAAAATCCATAGTCAAACGATGCATTATGAGCGACTAAAACAGTATCTTTAATAAAGGCTAAAATAGTGTCACTTACCTGTAAAAAGCTTTTAGCATTAGCAACCATAGCATTAGTAATACTTGTTTTACTTGTAATAAATGTCGATATATTTTTTGTAGGCTTAACAAACAATTGTAAACGATCAATAATTTCGCCATTTTTAACTTTTAATCCACCAAATTCAATTATATCTTCATATTTACATGATAAACCCGTAGTCTCTAAGTCAAAAATACAATAAGTTATATCATCAAACAACTCATCATTTTCGTTAACAACAATTTTCAATCGTTTGTCAACCATATTCATTTCGACACCATACAGCATTTTAAATTCACTATCAGGATTACTTCTTAATAAATTAGAAACACAACCTTGAGCCTTAGGAAAAGCTTGAACTACCATATGATCTGTAATTGCCATAGCTTTATGCCCCATTTTAAATGCTGTAGTTATTAACTCACTAACCTCACTTATAGCGTCCATTTCAGACATATTAGAATGCGTATGCAACTCTACTCTTTTATTAACCGCATTGTCACTAACACCCATCTTACTTTCAAATTTATTAATTAAATCAGGTCTAAAAATAAAGTTACGATCAAATGGATCAAAAACATATGAACCATAAAAATTACAAGTATCACCAACTTTTAAACTTAATATATCTTCCTTAGAAGTAAACTTACCTTCAAATCGTTTACACGTTAAAGCATCTTCATCATCATGAACCATCATAGTTTGAATATAAGTCCCTTTTCTTGTAAGGATATTATTAATATCAAATACTTTTGCAGTAAACATAACTTGTTTTACTTCATCAGTAAATTCTTTTATACCACATTTTTCGTATTGATCAAATTTTAATTTTTTTTCTTTTTTATAACTTTTATTTTCAACTACTTCACTTACTACAATATTATTACTAACCGGTAACGCCATTTCACTCTCTTTGATCGCTACTTGTTTTAAACAAAAAGAAAAATCATAATTAATTCCAAATTGTTTAAATAATTCTATAATTAATTCTTGATTATCATCGACAATCTTTAAAGTTTCAACATTGATACATAAACATTCAATAACTTTATTTTTTACTGTAATTGAACAACCTTCTAATTCGTTTTTATTAATAATCGTTTTAATATAGGTGAAATAACGTATTATTTCAATAATACCTAAATCACAATTATTACATATAAAAAACACTTTCACATTACATGGAAATAACGTATTAATAAATTCATTGAATTTGCTATAATCCTCATATTTTAAAGTTTTATTTTGTTTAACTTTTAGTTGTAATACTTCATCATCTTTATAAAATGCGCAATCTTCTATATAACTATCATCAAAAAGACTGATGAAATTTTGCATAAATTGACCTCTTGCTAATAAATCTTTAACTAATATATTTGCCATTGCTTTTACCTCAACAATATAATAGCACATTCATCCAACTATTTCTATTCACTATCAGTGAAATATCTACTTCACAGTAAACATAAAAGTGTGTTATTATTATAAAGTAAAGGAAAATAACTATGAAAATAATTAATACTGAAAAAATCGAACTATTTTACGATAATTGCGAAGAAAATATAAACAATAATTTAATTAACGATTATATTGGGCTTATCGTAACACCAGATATTGAAGCCGAGGTTCAACAAGAACTTGCCGATATCAACACTCCAGAATTTAGTGGAGACCCTAAAGATTGGCCTTCTTTATATATAAGTGCTGATGAATATTTAAAAACACCTTATAACGCTCATATAAAATTAGAAAATATTAGCGACAGCGTTTTTTCTTACACACTTGAAGAAATAGCAGCATTTGCTTTAATTAATGTATCTATTATCCAAGATGACCCTAATAGAGAACTTAATGATTCACTAATGTTAAGAGCATTTGATAAACCACACACATGTGCTGTTTTAAAACAAAATGATTTATTTTGGATGAGTGATACATTTGCCGAAACTAATACAATTGACCCTTACTTAGTTAAGTGTAAAGGTAAAACTCTTACTTTTGGTCTGGGAATTGGATATTTTGTTTTTATGGCCTTATTAAATGACGATGTTGAAAGTGTTACAGTAATCGAACATTCACCAGAAGTTATTAAAATGTTCAAAACACACCTACTACCTCAATTTAAAAACAATCATAAAATCAATATAATTCAAGGAGATGGTTTTGATTATTTCAACAAAGACTTCATCGATCAATTTGATTACACATTCGCCGACATTTGGATGTCTAATGATGATGGTTTAGAAATGATGACAAAAATGTTAGAACAATATAACCCTGAATATGACATTATCGATTTTTGGATCGAAAATACATGTACTGAAATCGTAAGATGTTTAATGTTACGTTATTTTGTCTCAATTACATATAATCATTTATTAGAATTTAATAATGATTTACATACAAAACTATTTAATAAAATTTCTAAGTATTTCTCAGAAATTGATATTGAAGTAGAAGATGAAAACATTTTAAAGAATTATTTATATGATCAAAAAGTTATGAGAGCTATTTTAAGCATTAATGTTTAATATAAATTTGAAACATGATATTTGTTATAAACAAATATCATGTTTTTTTATTATAATCTTGATTAAAATAATTTTCAAATCATTTTAATGTTCGTAACACAAGGTCTTGATTTAAATGCACCATTATAAGATTATTTTTATTTAATAGACACGTATTAGTTATATTATAAGTATCACTATCAGAATATAAACTTATTTCACCAAGTTGTTGAGCATTTTTTAGTAATGAAATCAAGTCCTTTTCAATCGCTAAAATAACTGTAGCAGCACTACTTTGTTGTTCAACATCGTTTCCATTATGGTCTTTGATACCAATTATTTTAACATTTTCGATAAACAAATCATTAATCACTTCACTTTGATTAATTCTAATTGAAATATAAATATCTACAAATTGATTTATTTCAAAATTACTTAATGTTACATCAGTTTCATTTTCTTGTAATGTAAATGCAACTTGATCATCTTCCAGTAAAAAATTATGCATATCATTCATTTCATTTTGATTTTCTAACATACTTTTATAAAAAAATGATCCTTTAAAAACAAAGCCTAGATTACTAACATAACTATTAATTATTAACGATTCATCAATTAGCATATCATCACTAACTAAATTTTTACTCACGCTTATGTATGCAATATCATTTTCAGTAATCAAATGTCTAGTACCTAAATCATTTAATGCAACGGGAACATTAATGATATCCAATTTTGTTTTTATTTGATAATTAACATAAGTATTAATCAACAATATAGTTATACCTGTAATAATAATACATAAACTAAAAACTAATATTTTATTTTTCATTTCATCACCCTCCTATTTATATACTTAAATTAAACATAACCTTAAAATTAAATAGAATTTAATCTAACCAAACATCTGATACTAAAATATGAAAAATCATTTTTCATTAATACAAATAGTTAACTTTTTGACTTATGATTAGGGAAAGCTTATTAAGAAATGATTAAATTATTAACAGTAACTTTTGATGATCAGTTAGATAATTAAACAAAAATCAAAAAAACACTAGTAAAACGCAGTGAAATTATTACTTTTAGATAAAAAGTTAAAAAAAATAAAAAAAAGTTAAAATAACACTTGATTTATATTTCATATTTTGGTATTATAAATAGGCAGTAAACAGTGGTTCCTTAGCCAAGTGGTAAGGCAATAGACTGCAACTCTGTGATCATCAGTTCAAATCTGATAGGAACCTCCAAATGGAGCTGTGGCGGAATCGGCAGACGCATCGGACTTAAAATCCGGTGATGGTAACATCGTATGGGTTCAAGTCCCATCAGCTCCACCATTTGAAAAATTTACCTTCTAAAGAAGGTTTTTTTTATGCTAATATTAAAAAAAATATTATAAAGTTTATATTTCATTAAAATAAAAAAGAGATCACCATTTAATAGTAAACCTCCTTATTTTTAACTAAGTTAATCAAATGATTAGCTTTTTTTCATTCTGATATGCTTTTTAGGCATTTTATCTTTAAGAATCGTAATTATTTCATCACTTTTATCACTTTTTAAAACAACATTATAGTAATTTTCACTATAACCTTTTTTTGTCTTCTCTTTTGTTACAACAATTAAAGTGAATTTTTTACTATCATTTTTATAATCATATTTTGTAACACAATCATAACTAATTAAACTACCATTTAATAACAACCCATTTTCACCTATACCGTCTTGAACATAAATAAACCCTACCATGATTATAAGCATCATAATATTACGCACAATATCAATTGGACGAGATGACATCATAAATAATGGCAATGTAAAAAACGCCATACAAATTATAATAAAGAAGCGATAACCATTAAAAAATTTACCCGCAATAACTAATTCTTTTCTTTGATTATAAACTCTTTTACCCAACCATAAAATACATACACCAAACATTATTACTATTAATACATCAACTGTTTCTATCATTAAAATCCTAGCTCCTTATTCACTATTATTACGTGTATTCTATCTTTAACGTAACTCGTTTTAATTGTAACATAACTTGAACAAATACGTGTATCTTTTTTACAGTTAATACACTTTCCTACTACAGTACAAGGATTTGGATTATTTAAGCGAATGTTATTTGCAACACATGCAATATTTTGACAACGACTTTGTGCATCTATAATATTTTCAACTAATTTATTTATCCCAACAACCACAATAACCTTATTAGGTCCATAAATCATCGCAGAAACACGATTACCAGTACCATCAATATTGTATAGTTCGCCGTCAAGTGTTACAGCATTGGAACTAGTAAAGAAAATATCACTATTAAATACTTTTCTTCTAGATACTTCCACATCACCTGCAAATGGATCAATAAATACTAAATTAGAATCATCTTTTAATCTTTGAATTATACCAATTTGATTTAAAGTCATTGATCCACCATGACTTACCATTGCATCTTTAAACAATAAAGAATTTATAATATTTAAGCATTGCTTTTCATCTTCTACAATATCACATTTAAATTTATTTAAAACTAAATTTTTTTGACATCTTTTAGCCTTAATTAAATTAAGTTTATTTAAATTATTATCCATATTAATTCCTTTTAAACTTTCTACAACAATCTACCGCCAATAACCAACCATCATAATAATAGTCCATCATTGCTTCAGTATTTTGTGGATTAAATGTTTTAGAACTCGCAATAGTCTGCTTTATGTCTTCAATATCATTCCAATAGTTAACTGCAAGTCCTGCAAGATAACAACTTCCAAGAGCTGTAATCTCACTACTTTTAGGAACTGCTACTTCTGTTTGGAGTAAATCACTTTGAAATTGCATTAAAAAATCATTTTTAGTAACTCCACCATCAACTTTTAAACTATTTAAGACTAAATTAGATTCTTTAAGCATTAAATCAATTACATCACGACTTTGATAAGCAATAGATTCTAATGTCGCTCTTACTATATGATTATCATTTGTAGATCTTGTAAGCCCAAACATACTACCACGACACATATCATCCCAATACGGAGCACCCAACCCAACAAATGCTGGTACTAAATAAACATTTTCATTATCATCTAATTTTTTTGCCATTTCACTACTTAACGAAGCTTCACTTAATATTTTAACTTCATCTATCAACCATTTAATCGAACTACCAGCACTAAAAACACTACCTTCTAATGCATAAGTTGGTTTCCCATCTATATACCAAGCAACACTACTCAATAAATTATCACTCTCAATTATTTTATTTCCGGTATTCATTAATAAAAAACAACCAGTACCATAAGTATTTTTAACACTACCAACTTCATAACAACCTTGCCCAAATAGTGCGGCACTTTGATCACCTGCAATAGAACATATATTTACATTTAAATTAGAAAAAGGATAAACACTACACTTACCATATACATATGAAGAAGGATAAACATCAGGCAACAATGAATAAGGTATATTCAATATTGATAATATTTCATCGTCCCATTTCAAATCACGTATATTAAACATCATTGTCCTTGAAGCATTTGAATAATCAGTAACATGTAATTTGTGATTACTCAATTTATAAGCAAGCCATGTATCTACGGTACCAAACATCAAATGACCATCGTCTGCTAAATCTTGAGCACCTTTAACATTATCTAAAATCCATCTAAGTTTAGTGGCGCTAAAATATGGATCTATTTTAAGTCCTGTTTTATAATTGAATAAAGCATCATAACCTTTATCCTTTAATTCATTACAAATATCACGAGATTGACGTGATTGCCATATTATAGCATTATAAATGGGTAAATGAGTTCTTTTATCCCATACTATAGTAGTTTCCCTTTGATTAGTAATACTTATACCCGCTATTTGTTGCGCATCAATATCTGTTTTAAGCATGATTGCTGTAATACATGAAGAAACACTTCGCCATATTTCATTCGCATCCATCTCAACCCAACCATCATGAGGAAAAATTTGTTTTATTTCATATTGTTGCTGTGATATTATTTGTGATTGCTTATTAAAAATTATTGCTCTTGAACTTGTTGTACCTTGATCAATTGATAAAATATATTTTTCCATTTTTTCATTACTCCTATAAATTTATTATACACTAAAAAAGCAGATATTTAACTAAATAGTTAATATCTGCTACAATTTTATATTAATCACAAATTTTAAAAATATGAATAATTTATTATTAGCTATTTTTCGTATTCCCCTAATATTTCTACTAATTCACTTGTTTCATCTGTTAAGTCTAAACTATATAATTTATCATCCATACTACCCTAATACTGGTTATCAACAACACCAATATTTGAAATTTCACCATCAAAATAATATT
>CAMQTJ010000064.1 GCA_947037125.1 uncultured Holdemania sp. | reverse complement strand
ATAAAAAAATGTAAAAATACTTTACTTTATAGCGTATTATGTCTATAATCATACTAATATTAGAGGGAGAATTATAAAATATGGCTTATTATTACGAAAAGGCATCACACACATTTAGCGAATATTTACTAGTACCAGGTTATTCTAGTACAAAATGTACACCGAATGCTGTTTCTTTGAAAACACCGCTTGTGAAATTTAAAAAGGGTGAAAAATCAGCAATTGAATTAAATATACCTATGGTTAGTGCTATTATGCAATCAGTATCAGGATCTAAGATGGGTATTTCACTTGCTAAAGAAGGTGGAGTTTCATTTATTTTTGGATCTCAAAGCATAGAAAATCAATGTGAAATGGTGTCAAAAGTAAAAAAATCAAAAGCAGGTTTTGTAATGAGTGATTCAAATGTTACTCCTGAAACTACATTAAGACAAGTTTTAGAATTAAAAGAAGCAACAGGACATTCTACTATGCCTGTAACTGTTGATGGTTTACCTACTTCTAAATTACTTGGTATTATTACTGAACGTGATTATCGTTTATCAAGATTAAATGATGATACTTGTGTTAAAGATTTCATGATTCCTTTTGAAAAATTAATCATGGGAAAAACATCAGACTCTTTATCTGCATGTAATGACATTATCTGGGAAAACAAACTAAATTCATTGCCAGTTATTGATGAAAATAATAACTTAGCATATTTAGTATTTAGAAAAGATTATGATTCACATAAAGATAATCCAAATGAATTATTAGATGAACACAAAAGTTTTATCGTTGGTGCAGGGATAAATACTCGTGATTATGAAACTAGAGTACCAGCATTAGTTGCAGCAGGTGTTGATGTATTATGTATTGATTCATCTGAAGGATTTAGTGAATGGCAAAAAATTACTATTGAATGGATTAGAGAAAAATATGGTGATACTGTAAAAATTGGAGCTGGAAACATTGTAGATGCACAAGGTTTTAGATTTTTAGCAGACTGTGGTGCTGACTTTATTAAAGTTGGAATCGGTGGTGGTTCAATCTGTATTACTCGTGAGACTAAAGGTATTGGTCGTGGTCAAGCGACATCTATTATTGAAGTTGCGAAAGCTCGTGATGAATATTTTGAAGAAACGGGTATTTATGTTCCAATATGTTCTGATGGTGGTATTGTTTATGATTATCATATTACTTTAGCAATTGCTATGGGATCAGACTTTGTTATGTTAGGACGTTATTTCTCTCGTTTTGAAGAGTCTCCAACAAATAAAGTTGTTGTTAATGGAAACTATATGAAAGAGTATTGGGGTGAAGGTTCTAACCGTGCTCGTAACTGGCAACGTTATGATATGGGTGGAGCTGGTAAATTATCATTTGAAGAAGGTGTTGATTCATATGTTCCATATGCTGGTGCACTTAAAGATAATGTTTTAACTACAACTGCAAAAGTTAAATCGGCTATGTGTAATTGTGGGGCTTTATCAATTGAAGAATTCCAAAAAAATGCTAAGTTAACATTAGTATCAAGTACTTCTATTGTTGAAGGTGGAGCTCATGATGTTATGGTTAAGGATAAAAATAATTCTAATTAATAATTAAATTAAAATACTAGACAGACAATTAAATTTGTTTGTCTTTTTTAAAAGCATATTAATTGAAATATTATCTATATTTGTTATTATTAATACTTAGGAGAATTAATATGAAAAAAATGTTGAATATAGCACTAGGTTACACAATAGCAGGAATGATGGCAGGGGTATTTTATCGAGAATTCACTAAGTTTAATGACTTTGTTGGTGAGACAGCATTATCTACTGTACATACTCATTTATTTGCTTTAGGTATGTTAATGTTTTTAATTATTGCACTATTTACTTTAAAGACAAATTTATTACAAGTTAAAAATTTTAATAGAGCTATTATTATTTATAATGTTGGGGTTATCTTATCAACTATTATGATGTTTGTTAGAGGAGTTACAACTGTTTTAAATATACAATTATCAAGTGGGTTAAATGCATCAATATCAGGAATTGCTGGATTATCACATGCAACTTTAGCTATTGGTCTTGTACTAATTATTTTATGTCTTAAAAAAATTGAGACAAATTAATAATTTGTTAATAATAAAAAAAATATCACCTATTATAAAATAGATGATATTTTTTTTTGTAATTTATTGATAATCTTTAATCATTTTAAAGCCTTGCTTTTCACCGTAATCTTTTATATAACTCAACATATCATACATTTGTTTTTTGTTGACTTCACTTATGTGATGTTGATCAGAGCCGTTCATGTAAAAATTAAAAGCTGATGCATCTGTGTAATTTTGCTTTTGATATATTTTAGAGGCAACAACTCTATCACAAACACTTTCCTTAATATATTTTAGTGGTATTTGGTTAACATATAATTCTTTTCCTTTACGATCAATCCAGTATTCCCAATGGTGTTTATTATGACCTTTATGGTGCAACCAAGCAATTGAAATATTATTATGTTCTTTTTCTTTATCAATGGGTGATCTAAATCCTTCATAATACTTAACGCCTAAGTTAAATTCAATCAAACTATATTTAGATAAATCATGAAATATCCCTTGTTTAAATAAATGACATTTAAAACAAGCATTCATAACTAATATTTTATGTTTCGTAATTGTATAAAAATGTCCTTTTAATCTTGTATAATAGTTCATTATTTATCCTCCAATACTATTCATTTTACCTTTAATAGCTAAATATGTAAATAAAATTGATATTAATTAAATAATAAGTACAAGATAGGCTAAAATGTAGTATAATAAATAGTGCATGGAGGTATAAAATGAATCGACATAAAACCAGAGAAAAACTAATGACAATTACATATCAACAACTTTTAATAAAAGGTGACTTTGATGAAATCGTTAGTGACAATTTTCAAAACAAAGTTATAGATGAGTACAGTGTTAAAATTATTAATTTCATAAAAACTAAACAGGATGATTATATAGAATATATAAATAATGTTTTAGAAGAATGGAC
The DNA here is from genome assembly GCA_947037125.1 of uncultured Holdemania sp. Taxonomy (GTDB): domain Bacteria; phylum Bacillota_I; class Bacilli_A; order Erysipelotrichales; family Erysipelotrichaceae; genus RGIG1896. The sequence continues at coordinate 10,230 of CAMQTJ010000064.1, read as the reverse complement.
ATTTGATCGTTTAGGTTACATAGAACAAGCAATACTTTTATTAGCTTGTGCTGAATTCGATTGTAAAGAAACATATGCATCAGTTATTATTGATGAAGCAATTAACTTGTGTAAAGAGTATTGCGGTGATGATACTTATAAGTTAATCAACGGAGTATTAGATAAACTATGAGTTTAAAAGTTGTAGCAGTATCACAACTTGGTAATTATTTAAAAAGAAAATTAGATACTGATCCTCAAATTCAAAACTTGAGTGTTAGTGGTGAGGTATCTAACATAACAAAACATAAAAGTGGACATTATTATTTTACATTAAAAGATAATCTTGCAAGAATAAGCTGTGTTATGTTTAAAGCTGCTGCAATTAAAATATCATTTAATTTAAAAGAGGGGGATAAAGTCGTATGTAACTGTAATACGTCTTTTTTTCCTACCAGTGGTTCTTTACAGTTATATGTAAATAGCATTAAACTTGATGGTGTTGGTGATTTATATACTAAATTTGAAGCATTGAAGCTAAAACTTAGTGAACAAGGTTTATTTAATGAACACCATAAATTGCAATGTCCAAGTTATCCAATGAGTATTGCTTTGGTTGTAGGTAATAAAACTGCTGCAAGACATGATATTCTTGTAACCCTTAAAAATAGATGGCCAATTGCAAAAATTAGTGAATATAATTGTTTAGTACAAGGTGAAAATGCTTCAGTAGAGATAATTAGTGCTTTACTTGAATGTGATGAAAATAATCATGATATAATCATCATAGCAAGAGGTGGCGGTTCTATTGAGGATTTATGGGCATTTAATGATGAATTTTTAGCTAATGTTATTTATAATCTAAAGACATTTTGTATTACGGGTATTGGTCATGAAATTGATTTCACAATAGCAGATTTTGTAGCTGATATTAGAGGTGCAACGCCAACATCGGCAGCTACTTTATGTACACCTGATATTAATGATGTTATAAATAACGTTACTTATTATCAAACTCGTTTAGAATTTGCAATTAATAATCAATTAACGAATAATATCACTAGATTTAATGCACTAAAAAATAATAATGTTTTAAGCAATATGGATAGTATTATTTTAGAATCTGAATTAAAAATCAATTATCATAATCAAAAGTTATTGAACTATAAAAACTATTTTGATAATAAGGTTAATTTATATCATAATTATCATAATCGATTTTTAAATATCATGGTTACACAACTTAATGTTAATCGTAATAATTTAAGTAATATTCAAAATAAATTAATTGTTAATATGAATAATAATCTACAAACTAAAATAAACAGCTTTAATTTAAACATCAAAACAATGGATGCTTATTCACCGTTAAAAAGTTTAAGTCGTGGTTATAGTGTTGTGTTTTTTGAAGATAAAAGCTTAAATTCAATTGAGTCAGTTAAAATTGATGATAATATAAATATTCGTTTAAGTGATGGATATTTAAATTGTCAAATAAAAGATAAAGGAGCTAAGTTATGAGTGAAATTTCGTTTGAAGAATCAATGAAACAACTAGATGGTATTGTTACTAAACTTGAAAGAAATGATGGTTCATTAGATGATAGTATTACTAATTTTGAGCATGGTTTAAAACTAGTTAAAAAATTGGATCAACAATTAAAATCATATGAAGATAGGGTTGCGCAAATTATTGCCGACAATAAGGATTAATAATATGTTTAATGAATTTTTAGAAAATGCTTTAGATGGATTATTTGATTGTGATGTAAAAAATGCTATGAGCTATTCATTAAATGCTGGAGGCAAAAGATTAAGACCAAAACTTATTATTGCAATGGTTAAAGGTTTTAATTGTGATGAAACATTGGCGTATTCTGCAGGTGCTTCATTGGAAATGATTCACACTTATAGCTTAATTCATGATGATCTACCTTGTATGGATAATGATGATTATCGCCGTGGTAAAAAAACGTGTCATAAAATGTTTAATGAACCAATAGCTATGCTTGCAGGTGATGGTTTATTAACTTACAGCTTTGAGTATTTATTAAATAGTGATTATGATAATGAACAAAAAATTAAGTGTTTGAAAGTTTTGAGTCATAGTTGCGGTGCTAATGGAATGATTTATGGTCAAGAAATTGACATACTTAATGAATGTAATACCAATATTGATATTACACAACTTAAAAAAATTCATGAATATAAAACAGGTAAATTGTTTAGTTGTGCACTTATGTTAGGTGCCATAATTACAAATAATGATGAATACTGTGATTTATTAAATGAAATAGGTGTATTACTTGGATTAGCGTTTCAAATTCAAGATGATATTTTAGATTGTACATCTAGTTTTGAAGTATTAGGAAAAGCTATAGGTAGTGATGAAAAGCAAAATAAATCTACTTATGTGACATTACTTGGGGTGAGTGATGCACAAATATTATTAAATGAAATATATGATAATATTTTAGTTAAGTTTGATGAAATTAATTTTAATAAAAGGGAAATAGAAATACTAGTTAATCAGATGCGTAATCGAGACAGATAGGAGAAATGCCTGATGGATTTAAATAAAATTAGCGGTCCTGAATTTTTAAAAAATATGAGTATCAAACAATTAAATGATTTATCATTTGATATAAGAAAATTCTTAATTGAATCAGTTTCTAAAACAGGAGGTCACCTTTCTAGTAATTTAGGAGTTGTGGAATTAAGTGTTGCTTTGCATAGAGTTTTTGATTCACCTAAAGATAAAATTTTTTTTGATGTAGGACATCAGTGTTATGTGCATAAAATATTAACAGGAAGAGCAAAAGATTTTCCTACTCTTCGTCAATATAAAGGTTTATCAGGTTTTCAAAAACGTTGTGAATCTAAACATGATGTTTGGGAAGCTGGACATTCTTCAACATCTTTATCAGCAGCCCTTGGAATGGCTGTAGCTAGAGATTTAAATAATCAAAACTATAGTGTAGTTCCTGTTATTGGTGATGGTTCTATGGGTTCTGGTATGTCTTTAGAAGCACTTAATCAAATAGGTGCTGAAAAAAGAAATATGGTTATTATTTTTAATGATAATAATATGTCTATATCACAAAATGTAGGTGCTTTAACTGATGGTTTTTCTAAATTAAGATCTTCTAGACCTTATAATAGTTTGAAAACTGACTTAAAAACAAGTTTAGATAAAAATGTTGTTGGGAAAACTGTTTTAAATACACTAATTAATGTTAAGGATACTATTAAATCAAGTGTTGTTGATGCTGGGATTTTTGGAGAATTTAATTTAGAGTATTTAGGACCTGTTGATGGTCATGATATGAAAAGTTTAATTCAAATTTTGCAAGTTGCGAAAAAGCATAATGGACCAGTTGTTGTTCATGTACTTACAAAAAAGGGTAAAGGTTATCCTTATTGTGAAGAAGATAGTGATGGTAAATGGCACGGAGTATCAGCTTTTAATGTTGCAACCGGAGTTGTGAATTCATCATTACCTGAAAATCATTTAAGTTGGTCGCAAGTGTTTTCAGAAACATTAATTGATTTCGCAAAGACTAATCAAGATATTTGTGCAATAACTCCTGCTATGATAACAGGAAGTAAACTAGAAAAGTTTTTCGCTTTAAATCCTACAAGGTCATTTGATTGTGGAATAGCTGAAGAACATGCCGCTACATTTTCTGCAAGTCTTGCATTAAGTGGTAAGCGTCCGTATTTTTGTGTTTATTCCTCTTTTCTACAACGCTGTTATGATCAAATAAATCATGATATATGTCGTATGGATTTACCTGTTGTAATTGGTATTGATCGTTGTGGATTAGTTGGCGAAGATGGACCTACACATCATGGAGTATTTGATATTTCTATCTTAAATTCAATTCCTAATTTAATTATTGCTCAACCAAAAGATGCGAAAGAAGCACAAAACCTGCTTTATACAGCATTTAATCAAAAGCATCCTTTTGCTTTGCGTTTTCCAAGAGGAACGGTTCCTTATTCAAAAAATATTCAAATGGAAAATATTGCGATTGGTTCTTGGACAATGTTTAATGCAAATGCAAACAGCAAATGTGTTGTAATAACTTATGGAACAGATGTTGATAAAGTATTATCTAAAGTAGTAACTAATCAATTAGATGTTATAGTAGTAAATGCTCGTTATTTTAAGCCTTTGGATACAGATTTAATAAATAAGATAATAAGTATGAAACTTCCAATAATTACATATGAAAGTGATATGTTAAAAGGTGGTTTATCTAGTTCTATATTAGAATATATTAATGATCAACATTTGAATGTTAAAATACATCGTATTGGTATTAAAGATGAGTATGTAACTTATGGATCAATGAATCAAATACGTAAAGAAGCTAAAATTGATATTAATTATTTAATAGATGTAATTAATACTGTAATAAAATAGGAGTAATGTTATGTTAAAAAAATTAATTGTCGACAATTTTATCTTAATAAATCATTGTGTTCTTTATTTCAACAATTCTTTTAGTGTGTTTACTGGGGAAACAGGTGCTGGTAAATCATTATTAATTGATGCAATATCATTATTACAAGGTGATAGGGCTAGTTGTTCAATGATACAAAATAATCAACCTCATGCCTATATTTGTGGTGTCTTTGATTTTTCTAATAATATAAAAGATGTATTGGTAGAATTAAAGATTGAAGATCAATCAAATGTAGTTATTGAAAGATATATTTATAAAGATAATAAAAGTATTGCGAAAATTAATAATAAAACAGTTTCCTTAAGTATCTTAAAAAAATTAGTTGATAATTATGTAGATATTCACTCACAATTTGATACTCAATATTTATTAAATAAAAGTAATCATTTGCATTTAATTGATCAATTAGTAGAAGATAAAGATCTTATAAAAGATGTTAAAGACAAATTTAAAATATATAAAAAATATCAAGATGAATTGGATGATTTATTACAATCAAAACTTAATCTTGATGATGTAAGTATAATTGAAGATGAAATATTTGAAATTAATAATGCTAGTTTATTTATTGGTGAGGATGATATTTTAGAAAAGCAGACTAATGAGATAAAAAACTTTGAAAAAATATATGAAAAGCTTAATTTATGTAATGTATTATTTGAAGCTGATAATGGTATTGATGCTAATTTATACAATTGTATTAATGGACTTGAATCATTAGGTAATTTAAATATTGAAAAAATTGATCAATTAAGTGATAGCATTAATACTTGTTATTATGATATTAAAGATTTATTTGAACAATTAAATGATTATAAAAATAGCTTAACTTATAGTGAAAGTGAAATGGATAATTTAAATTCGAGATTGTTTGAAATTAAGCGTCTTAAACGTAAATATGGAATTAGTATAAAAATGATTTTGGATCATAAAACAAATTTAATTAATCGTATTGATATGATTAATAATCGTCAACAATTTATTGATGAATTAAATCTTAAAATTGATGAATCTTATAATCATTATTATAAAAGTGCATTGAAATTATCAACTTTAAGACGTACTGTAGCAAAGAAACTTTGTGACTCTATAATTAAACAGTGCAATGATTTATGTTTGCCACACGCTAATTTTATATGTGATTTTAGCGATATAGATAAAAATATAAATGGAATTGATGATATTGAATTTTTAGTATCAATGAATCCTGGTGAAATGTGCAAATCAATTAAAAAAGTTGCAAGTGGTGGGGAATTATCACGTTTAATGTTGGCTCTTAAAACAATATTTACTAAACTTGAAAATATATCATTAGTGATTTTTGATGAAATTGATACTGGTGTTTCAGGAATTGTTGCTTTAAGTATCGGAAAGAAAATGGCTTTTATTGGAGAGTATGCACAGGTTTTTAGCGTAACTCACTTAGCCCAAGTTGCAGCATGTAGCACAAATCATTATTTAGTTAAAAAGGATGTTATTGATAATCTTCCGGTAGTAAGCATAGAATTATTAGATAATAAAAAGAGGATTAATCAATTAGCGCTCATGTCTTCAGGTATGATTAGTGAATCATCAATTAATGCAGCTAGTGAACTTTTAAATAATGCATTAAAGTAAAATTGTAATATTTATCCTATAAATATTTTAATATAAGCTTTTTTTATTACCAAACTATTCTTGTGAAAGGAGTTTGAATATGAAAAAAGCTTTTTTAGTTATATTAATATCACTAGCTTTTATAATTAATCCTAGTGCTAATGGTCCAGTTGTTATAATTGGTGGTGAAACTATCATGATAGATGCGAAATATCAAGGAGTTCTAATTAGTGGGTTATACGACTTTACTATAAACAATAAACACATTGACGTAAAAAAGAATAATGAAGTAAGAGTAAATGATTTAATTGTTGAAATTGATGGTGAAGAAGTTAGTGATTGTGATGATATTTATCGTTTATTGGCTAATTATCAAAATGACACAAATCAAATACCGGCAATTGTTAAACGTGATAATCAATTAGTTTCAACTTTTATAACTACTTATTATGAAAGTGAATCACAGACTTTTAAAACAGGATTTTATATTAAAGATAGTATTAATGGAACAGGGACATTAACTTATTACAATCATGAAAATAAATCTTATGGAGCATTAGGCCATGAAATTATTGAAAAAACAACTGGAGAAATTGCTGAAATTACTAATGGGGATATTTTTAAAGCAAGTGTATTGAGTATCAACAAGAGTTTTGTAAATGAACCTGGTGAAAAAATTAGTCAATCTAATGGAATCTTACTTGGTGACATAAAAATAATTAATCAATTTGGAATGTTTGGTCATTATTATGGAAATGTTACAAATAAGCCTATTGAAATTGGTAGAAAAGAAGATGTACATACAGGTAGTGCGAAAATTGCGACTGTAATTCGGGGCAATGAAGTTGAATATTTTGATATTATCATTACTAAAGTAAATAAACAAAATAGTGCATCGACAAAATCTTTTGAATTTAAAGTAGTTGATCAAAATTTATTGAACAATACAGGTGGGATAATTCAAGGTATGAGTGGCTCACCCATTATTCAAGATGATAAATTAATAGGTGCTGTTACGCATATGATATTACAACAACCAGAAAACGGTCATGGGTTATATATTGAATGGATGCTACAACAAAGTCAGCAGCTTGTTAAAATTGGTTAATATTTAAATTATTACTACAGCACATATATTATTGGTTAATACCTTAATGTATGTGTATTTTTATATTATTATTTTACTATTAAGATTATTAATCAATATTCTCATAATATAAGAGTCATTCCAACTAAATGAGGTAGTATTATAATAGCAAGTATAGTAAAATTTAATTGGGCTAGATTAGTGGAGGATATATGACAAAAATAACAATGGGTACTTTTATCGCAAGTTTAAGAAAAGAAAAGGGCTTAACACAAAAAGATATTGCAATTAGATTAAATGTATCGGATAAAACAGTTAGTCGATGGGAGCGTGATGAAGGATATCCTGATCTATCGCTAATTCCTGTTATTGCGGAAATATTTAATGTGAGTTGTGATGAAATTTTAAATGGTAGATTTATTAAAGATACAGAATTAAATAATCAAAAAGATGGTGGCCATTTAAATATAAAACAAATTAATCATATATTAAATCATGCAATGCATAAATTTGAAAATTCTAATATTATCACAATCGCTATAATAATAACAGGATTCATTATAGCAATGATAGCTAATTTTGGATTTTATGAAGCAAGAATTGGTTTTTTTATTGGAATATTATTTTTAATGATCTCAATTGTTCAACATAAAATTTCATATAATAATTTCATGTATTCCATCATACATGAAGATTTTGATACTCAAATAGTAAAACCTTATAAATATAAACGATTTAAAATAACCCGTATTATTAGCTTATGTATAATTACCTCATTTATTGCATTATTACCTCTAATATTACTAGTGAATGGAATTAACCAAGGCGTAGGCATGATATATTTTATATTTTTAGGATTAATGATAATTTTTGTAGTCGTATTATACAAATTATTATTGGAAGTATATATAATCAAGTCTGCTATTAAAAAAGTTCTTATTATTGAAAATGATAGTTATAGTAAAATGTTTAGTGTTCAAAAACTAAATAATAAGACAGTTATTATTTTTGCTGCATTAACAGTATTTGTTATTATTGTACAAATACTATACTCAAGTACTTGTACAACTTTAATGATGTCTAAAGATCAGCAATTTAATAATTTTGATGAGTTTACAAGTCATATGTCAAAGGAAATAAAATTTACTAATATAAATTATACAGCAGACCATATTAAAGATAACATAGAATATAACTTTAAATATGATATGATAAGTAAAATTGTATTAATAGATAATATACATGAAAGTAGTAATTTGGTTTTTACTTTTTCAAATAAAGAAATGAATACTAGTATTTCGGTTTTAGTTAACTTTAAATTAGGAAGTGGTAATGAGATTGAAAAAATCACAGTTTATACACAAGATGAAATGGATGATGGAATTGATTTATATTATAAGTATGGTAATTTAATTAATATTGGTTATCCTATATCACTTGTACTTACTTGTGTATATTATTTTTGTAATCGTAAAAAATATACCAAAATTAACTAATATTATAATAATGTATAATAAATTATTTGGTAATCTATTTATATTATGTTACTATTATAGTAATAAAGGGGTATATTTGATGTCAACAAATAATGAACAAGAGTTAATTAATGATTTAGTTAGCAGTAATAATGTTAATTCAAAAGATAAAATTACACTTCCAAAAATAGGTTTAAGAAATATTAAAACTGCAGTTTCAGCATCACTATGTGTTTTAATCTATTTTATATTTGATAGGAATCCAACATTCGCATGTATTGGAGCTGTTTTTGGTATGGATAACTCATTACCATCATCATGGGAAACAGGTGGTAATCGATTAATGGGAACCATAATAGGTGGATTTATTGGGATGGGGTTCTTTTTTCTAAGTACAATATTACCGTTTCCTAACATATCTAAATTCATTTTGTTATTTTCAGGAATCATGTTATTAATATATATAAGTCAATTATTTCATTTTGCAGGAGCAATACAAGCAGGGGCTGTTGTATTTTATATTATCATGTTGAACACATCGGCAGATAAATATATAATGTATGCTATTAATAGAATGATTGATACAGGGTTTGGTGTTATTATGTCTATTTTTATAAATTGGATTGGTATAAAAAAAGTTGCAAAATAAATATAATAGTTAAATAAATATAAACAATTTCTGATAAATTTAGGATTGTTTTTTTTATTATTTCGTTAGTTATTATTGTTATTAAAAGTCGTAAATTAGACCTTAAATTATTTAATTTATTGAAATTTACATACTAAACAACCTTGTTAAGTAGCTGGTGTACTTTTTTTAGTACTAATTATTGCATAAATTAAATTTGTATAATATGTAATTAATTTATGTAAATCAAGTGATAATAATGGTTTATTACGTTAATAATTGTACTATTAATCAAATATTTTAGTCTTATATATTGTACAACACTAAAATATCATTTATTAAAAAATAGTGAAAAACGACAAAAACAGGCAATTAAATAGGAAAAAATCCTAAATTAGATATAATTAGTGAATTATTCGACATATTATGACGAAGTTTGCTAGTTGGTTGTCATATACTGTTGATGGAGGAATAAGTTATGAAAAAATATAGTGTTGTAATTGTTGATGATAACAATGAATTTAAAAAAAATTTAGAAACAGAATTAATGAATAATGGTAAATTTGAAGTTATTGGTATGTTTAATAATGGAGAAGATTTTTTTGAAAATAGCATTAAAATTATAGACTTACTTATTGTGGATTGCATAATGCCAAAAATTGATGGTATTGAATTATTAAAACAGTGTAAACAAAATGGTATTACTTATAATAAAGTACTATGTACATCTAGTATTACCAATGATACTTTGATCAAAGAAGTACAAGAATGTAAGGTTGATTATTTTATTATGAAACCTCTAAGTAGTATAAAAATTTGTGAAAAATGTCTTAATTTAATGCAAAGTAATAATGAAAAAAGTACAATTAATTGTGAAGATAATATGTTAGCATATGATATTGATATAAATAGTGAAGAAAGAATGCAAAAATTTCAACTAGAGCGAGAGATTACAACAATCTTACACGAGATAGGAATACCAGCACATATTAAA
>CAMQTJ010000063.1 GCA_947037125.1 uncultured Holdemania sp. | reverse complement strand
GTTTGTTTCGTTTAGCGCTTGTATATAATACCAATTTACAACACCTTTGTCAACAGTTTTTGTATTTTTTTTAATTAATTAATTAATATCCTCTTTTTCAAAAATACTCAAACTATTTTATATAATTTAAGTATTTTTTATAATATTCATCAATAATTTCACAATTAAATGGATCACTTTTATCTTTCATCATTTGTATCAGCTCTTCCATACTTTTTTCAATTATTACTTTAAGTTCATCACTATACCCCATAACCTTTGAATGATCTAGATATTCATCTTCATCCAATATTTGAATTGTTCCATCTGGATATAACTTAACATCTAAATCATAATCAATATTTTTAATTGCTTCTCCATCATACAGTGAAGGCGATGCAAGATTACAATAATAGAATATTCCATTTTTTCTTATCATCGTGATTATATTAAACCATTTATTTGGATAAAAGAAACAAACTGCAGGTTCTTTTGTGAACCATTTTCTTCCATCAGATTCTATTACCCACGTTTTATTTGTAACAGCTACTATAACTTCATCATTACTTTCAATTACAAAACCTTTAGACCACGTCCTATGCAATGACCCGTCGTGTTTAAAACTTTGTATATAAACAGCTTGTTTTTCTTCTGGCAACATTTAATCACTTCCTAACATTCATAATAAATATATCGCATTTCTATTATCTATTATACCATTTTTCATATCATTTTTATATTTAAAACAATTATATCTCTTATTAATATCATAATATTTAATAAATTTAACCATTAGATTTGATTTTCTTATGCAAAATCAAAAAATGTATTAAAAAAGCCTTTGGACAAAGGCTTTGGTTTCAATTGGTGGAAACGTGTTATTAAAGACGAACTAACTATATGTTTATCTTTGCTTTATAATAATAACACATTTATGCCATTATTGTTACTTTTTTTTACTTTTTTTATTATTTTGCATTTACATTCAATCTTGAACAATGCCTTGAACATATATATCCATTCCCAATACTTATATACGTTAATATAAAATTCTTTTTTCAAATTTTATGTACTTACAATCAAACTTCACAAGTTCTTGATAATTAAAAGTTAATCATCCATATTTTTAGCAATACTTTTATTATAATCTCCATCCTTAATGTATCCATTATAAATCCAGTTACTAGCTAGAGAACTTTGATGATTTATTCATTAATTAAAAAGATTTAGAGGGATTTATCAACAAGCAAAAGTACGATTATACCCACCTTACCTGGTCTCAGATTGTTGAAGACGATCTTTAAATTAAAGTTTATAATGTTCTTCTAATTCATGGCATACATATTTGTTATAATACTCTGTATGCATCTTTAAATCCACCTGTTTAAATTTTTCAAATGTATCGTAATGCTTAAAGTATCTTATTAAGCTAATGAAAGAAATCAGTTTATCTGAATAGATCATTGTCATAATCGACCAGTGATTTTGTTGTTTATCAACTATCAATTCGTAAATTATGCGATATAACTTAAATTGAGATTCATTCACATCAAACCATTCTTTACTAATCAGTCTTTTTGTGGATAAATCATTTTCAGCAATCATTTTTATATCATTCACAGAGTCTTCTTTAATTGTTTCGTCATTAGAAATTGCATATATCATCCTACCTATAAATCCTGCCAACAAATCAGATGCCCTTATTTGAATATTTACTTTAGAATCAAATTGAAGTACAGATTCAAATTGAAACCTACAAGACGCTAGATAGGTTCCTTCATCATTATCCATCAGAATAGTTGTTTCAGTAATCTCTAACCCCAATTCTTTAATTAGTTTTCTTAGCCCTTCAAAGTTCGGTGAGTAGTCATATTCGATTATTTTACGGGGACGTAGCTCAATAGTGCATTCACTTAATATAACAACAAGCGTTTGAAAGGCTATTTCTTCTCGCTTCTTACGTCCAATCCCATTGATAGCATTAATTACACTATTTAGATGTTCAATTAATTCATCTTTTAAAATCATTATAGATTTTGGATCGGAAGCATAGTACAAACTTGAAAATAACTCTTTATTACCATATACTACAAAAAATTTAATAAGGGAGTAATAGAATAATTCTTCATTAATAATATGAAGTCGTGAATAAGGTGATATTATGAAAATAGATCTTATCAAAAATTCCATTTTGCTCATGATGCTAAAATGCAATATAGGGTTTATTCTATTCATAATATCAAAAAAATCACAGTAAAGATTAAAAGCATTTTTATTAAAACTACTTAAACCATACTTGTAATTTTTTTGCTTTATTATATCAGACTTTAGTTCCTGTTCTTCTTTTAAGCTGTATATTTTCTTGTGTTTTTCTTCGAATACAGATAACAATTTTTATGATCCAAACTTTCAGAAATTTTTTCACCCCAAAATACACCTACGTAGTTATCTAGTGCATTAGGAACTTGTGTATTTAAAATTCCTTTTTCGCTAATAGAAATTTTTCTATCATGATACGCTTCATCAAAGTAAAATATGTAATTTGACATAAAAGTTTTCTCACCAATTAACCTTTCTTAATTTAATTCAATTTATTACCACTTTTTATTAATTTTTTTCATTATTATCCCTACCCTAGAAAGCGTCTAGTCAACTTTTTTAAAAATAAATATTTAAGTGGATTATGAATTAAAGCTTTACTTACTATACGTTGGCTTTCACACTATGTGCTTCTTGATAGTTTGTGAATCCATCTAAGTCTAATTGGTCAATGAGAACTTGGCTAGAAAACGACATTAGATCAAGATAGTCTTTTTACTTACTTTCTGATTGTTTGTTCCAACCTGCAACGCATTTGTTTGCACCATGATCTGCCTTTTCAAAGTAAATATTATCTATAGTTTAATAACATCACATTTAAAATAATATACTAATCCATAAAGTCTAATTTACTATCATTTAAAATTTTTTTAACTTCAACCCAATTTGGCATAAATTCATCTAAAACGGCAATAAACTCCTTGTTATGATTATTAAATTTCAAATGTGTAAGTTCATGTAAAATAACATAATCTAGGCATTCTATTGGTTTTTTTGCAAGTTGTAAATTAATCCATATTTTCTTAGTCGCGGTATTACAAACTCCCCATTTTGTAATCATATTTTTTGTTTGCCAGCTATTGGAGTACAAAGCAGTTACATTTTCCCATAATGGTAGTTTTAGTAGAATTTCAGCCTTCAACAGCTCTCTATACCACTCAGTAACAAATTTTTCTCGTTGTATAGTTGTACTCACCTGTCTAACTGTCAAAAACGCTGTATTTCCAGTTAAAACTAGCGAATTTGATTTTTCACTATAATCAACTATTAAATAATATTGTTTTCCCCACACATATAAACTTTCTCCTGATACATATTCCCTTTTTGAAACTCTAGATTGAATCTCAAATATTTCTTGCTGCTTTTTTATCCAAATAATTTTAGTTCGAATAAACATCGCAATACTTTGATCAGATAAATTTTTTGGAACAGATAAACGAACTTTTCCATTTGGAGGATGTACGGAAAGATGCATGTTTTTGATATCTTTTTTTATTACTTCAATAGTTATATTAGAAATTATGAGTTCCATTAATATTCCTCTTGTTCCACTATTAATTTATATATTCGTTCTACTTCATCTCTATTATTCAAAATTCTATTAAGCTCTCTTTTTATTTTATTTTCTTTAACTGGATTGTTTCTAAATCCATCCATCTTTGTTCCCTTTACCGCCTGGTGTAATAGTAAAGCTAAATTTTCGTCATCACCACAGTTATTATATAAAGCCTGCAAAGCTCTACTACTTTTAATTTTTTCAGGATATATCATATTATTCTCTGGATGAATCACATTTTTTGCTAGTTCTATATATTTTGCTAATATTTGCTTATAGACTATTACCCCTTTTTTTCTATCAAGTATCAACTGTTCCAAAACTTCTGACATTTTTTCATAGTATTTAGGATTTATAATTATTTTTTCTACAATTTTTTTCCTAATATTGTTTTCAATTATTTCAGAAGCACTCTCGTTATTCTTGTCATCGTTTTCATTATTGATTTTTGATACATGCGCCAAAATGAAATCAAGTAATGTATAATCATCAAATTCACCTATCTTTTTAGAATCCTCAGCTGAAATATAATTATCAATCAAATAACGCATGCCAGGTTCATAAGCTTTTAAATCAATAAAGTCACCACTATGTACTCCGATTGACTCGCGTAGATTAACATAAAAAATTACTTTTTCCTCAATTTTATTCGCCTCAAATACAGAATAATTAATTTTATATATGATTGGTTTAATTTCAGCATAAGCCCTCATTAGCTTAGACACTAAATTATACAGTTTTACTCTTACCACAGAAAACGATTCATCATACGCTAATTCCTTTTCATTTTCTCCACAAAAGTAGTGAAAATAATCAATTTCCCTGCGAGGCTCACATACCCCTTCACAAAGTTCAAACAATTCTTCCATTGTATTCTCTAAATATTTCTTAGCCTCAGTTATCCTATTTTTGATTAAACCTTCAACATCCTCAGAATCATAGGATTCAAATGCATCTTTTGTATAATTATTCATAGCATTTTCTAAGTCACCAAACAGATTTTTATAATCTACAATATAACCAAAATCTTTACTAACTCCATCCAGGCGATTTACTCGACATATTGCTTGAAACAATCCATGATCGTGCATTGCTTTATCAATATAAATGTATGTGCAGGTCGGAGCATCGAAACCAGTCAATAGTTTATCCACTACAATTAGCAACTTCATATTTGCAGGCTCATTAATAAATTTCCGCTTAGACTCTTTAACAAAATCTTCGCTTGAGGAACCGTTTAGCATCCTATTATATATTTCGTATTTTTCAAATACTTCCGTATCTTCATCGTCACTGACAGTATCAGTTCTTAAATCTCCTGCTTTCGGTTCGTATGAAGAAATAATTGCGCATTTTTTAAAACCTTTTGAATGGAGAATCTCATAATATTTACAAGCTGAATAAATCGAAGTTGCAACAAGTAATGCATTCCCGTTACCATCCATAAGTCTAGCTTTTGTTTCGAAATCAAATATAATATCATTCGCAATTTTTTCAAGTCTAGAACGAGAAGAAAAAACTTTTTGAAGATTTCCCCAATGTGATTTTAGTCTGGCTTTTGCTCTAGGTGATAAACCGACTGTTTTAACATCAAACCAAGTATTAATTTTATCTTGAGAAGAAATATCTTGTTGTATATCTCTCGCCTCATATCTCAAGTCTAATACTACACCATCAATAACTGCCTCATTAAATTTATAAGTATGTATGTACCCACCAAATAATTCAATACTTGTTTCTTTATCTTTTTTTAGCAAAGGAGTTCCAGTGAACCCTATAAAAATACTATTAGGTAAAATTAATTTCATCGCTTTATGCAGTTTTCCAGACTGTGTTCTATGACATTCATCTACAAATACAAATATATCACCTTTTACTGAGAAGTTTTTTGGTAAAGATTCTTTTAAATCAACAAGATATTTATCATAATCACTTTCTGTTATTTCTTCGCCGTTTCTTCCAAATTTGTGAACCAGAGAACAAATTAATCTTTCGTCAAAAGAGTTTAACTTGTTAATTAAATCTCTACCACTTTTGGTTCTAGATATATTTTCATCTACTCCATTAAAGGTCTTTTGAATTTGATCATCAAGCTCTTCTCTGTCTGTTATAATAATAACTCGAGATTTATGATTTGTAGATAATATCCACTTAGATAGCCATACCATAGTAAGTGATTTACCACTACCTTGTGTATGCCAAACTATCCCGCCTTTCCTTTTATTCTCAATTCGATTTTGCGTTCTTTTTACAGAATAGTATTGATTATACCTGCAAATTTTCTTATTCCCCTTATCAAACACAACGAAATTATGGATAATGTCCAAAAAGCGTTTTTTGTAGAACATCGCAAATAACTGACATTCTAACTTATCCTTAATCTCATTACATTCATTATCTATAAGTATATCTGTGCCATCTCGTTCTTCTACAAACATTGTAAATCCATCATTTTTCCATTCAAGATAATATTTTTCTGGTGTTAAAATTGTTCCATATTTTAACCCTTCACTTTTATTACCAGCCATACAAAATTGTATAGTAGTGAAAAAATTTTCTATAAAATCAGTTTTTTGGTTAGTAATATTTTGTCTAATTCCATTTGAAACCGACACTGTACTATTTTTAAGTTCTATAACAGCTAGGGCAATACCATTTACATAGATTACTATATCTGGTCTCTTTGTATGACAACCTAAAATAGTAACTTCTTCAGCTATATAAAAAGTGTTATTAGTTGTACATTCAAAATCTATAAGAAATACAGTTTTCTCTGACTCTCCGATATTTTCACGTACTTTGACACCATATTTAATCAGTGAATAAACTGATTTATTTGCGGAATATAGTCCTTGTTGTAAATTATTAGTGTTCTTCGTTAAAATATCTATTGCACCTTCAGCTAATTTTGATGAATATCCTCGCTCTATTAAATTATTATACAATATCTCCTCTATGATATTTTTGTTGTTTTTATCGTAGAGTGTACCAATATATACATACTTTAATTTATTACGAAAAAAACTAATCACACTATTTTGTGTTTTTCGTTCGTTATCACCGATTTTTGTCATAGCAATTCCTCCTTAGCTTGAAGTAACATTCTTGTACATAAGCTCATCTATATCAGAGGTTATCTTTAAAATAATTTCATCTAACAAATCTGACGCCTCTGTTGTAAACTGACCATTCAAGTCACCACTAACTTTTTGACTTATTTTCTCTTTATATTCATTAATAGTCTCATCACTTAACTCTTGTCCAGATAAGACCGCTAGTTCTTTCAAGCGAGTAGACCATTTTCTAGCTTTATTTTTGAATTTACTATGTGAAATGTCAATTTGATTTTCCATTAATAATTCTTTATATATATCTTGATTATACAAATCTTCTAATTCCGACTCCTTATGTAAAGGTAACATAAAATATCTAAATCTATTAGAATTAAAAGGAATTGATTTATTACCTTGTATTTTATTAATCTCAACTTTTGCAGCTGAATCGTTATCTAAAATAACAAGATATTTACATAAATATCTTTCTAAATTATATAGTTCACCCTGCAAATTGTGTGTTCCACCAATTGATCTAACTGTTATATATTTACTTTTTAATAATGGAGCTAACTTTTCATCAAGTAATATTTTTTTACATATTATTTCTTTATCACTTGGTCCCTCGACAACTATAACGTATTCAGAATACATTAAATTATCTGAAATCATTACACCTAGACATTTTCTTATTTCATCCACTTTTTTTGCAGCCTGTGCCTGTCCACTGCTTACGATTATGTTTGAAGCCATTATTAGCCTATTGGTAAATATCGGGTTATGAGTAGATATTATAACTTGATTATTTTCAGACAATTCTGTGAAAATAGTATTTAAATAATGAATAGCTTCTGGGTGTAAATGATTTTCTGGTTCATCTATAATAATAATTCTGCTTTTTGTATGAATTCGACTTAATATTGCCATAGTAGTCAAGCTCTTCACTCCATCACCTTTGTGAGATAGCGATGTTAAAACTCCATCATTTACATTAATTTCGATTCTTTTATCTGCCATATATCTTCGTGTTCTACTATATCTATTGCTTATTTGCAATTGAACATCTTTTATATTAGGCATAAACTTAGCTAAGGGTTCTTTTATTTGCGACGATAATTCCGCAAGCCTAGACTCTTGATATTTTGTTATATAATCAACAGATTTTTGATATTCCACATCTATTGTTTGTGCAAAATCTTCTTCAATTATGTTACTAATAACATCATAGGCATCAGCCTCTGCGCGACTAGCAGGAATATATTGCACACTTATTTTTTCACATATAAAACTAGATACCTCATTTATTTTCTCAGAAAGTACTTTAGTATTTTTTCCTCGCTTCGGTATTGTTATAGTAAATTTCTCATCTTGTTTTATGCATATATCAACAGATAGATTACCATTAATTACTGAACCAATTTTTTTGTGAAATTGCTCAGTTTCTTCACTTGTAAATTGGAAATCAAGTCTGAACTTCGTTTCTTTGTTTTTTAGCTTTTTATTTTTTTGTAAATTTATAGGAAAATCCTCACGCCATACATAATGTTGTCTTGAGATAAATTTCCCTTGTTTAACTTTGCAGGAGTCATGAATAAGTTCCATAGCTAAACATAAAGCTTTTATTAAATTAGACTTACCTTCGTTATTTTTACCAATTAATACAGTTAAATTTTGTAAATCTATTTTATAAGCGGTTGTAATACTTCTATAATTAGATACTGTAAAATATGTAATTTTCATTATTTTCTCCCTATGTTATTCTAATTTTCCCAGTCAAGAGGTCATGCATCATTCCACGCTTTAATTGACGATATTTAACTAATTTATTTGTTAGTTTATATATCTCTATATCAATATCTGAAAGAATATTGATAATTTCTTTTTGTTCATCTATTGGAGGAACTAAAATTAGCATTTTAGTAATCATATCTCTACGAACAGAATCCACAGAAGATTTTGCTGTGTATTTTGACACTTCATTAAAAAAATTTTCTTTGAAGTAATAGTAAAAAAATTTTCCTTCAATATTATTGAATTTATACATAATATACACACGTTGATGAGCATCAAACTTCGAATCTATATAATGAAATACTTTCCCTGTTCCAACTCCATCACCAGCAGTTAAAACAGCTTCACAATCATATTTATATGAATCTATTTTTTCAACTTTATCTGAACGGACAAAAAACGGATATACTCCTTTATCATTCTTATTTTCTGTATTACGACTACCAGTTGTAACATTCATTAAACTATCAACAATAGAAATTTTCCAATCTTCTGGAACAATGCCTATTTCAGTTTGTTTATAATTTTTACTTACAATCCAATTTCCTTCTATACGTTTTTTACCCGTAAGAAGGTTTTTCGTTATTCCTTGTTTTATCGCTTTTTTCTTGACAACTAGTTTTTCTATAGATGTTATTAGATTATCAATATCTGACAATACTTCTGCGATTTTTTTTTGTTCTTCTAGAGGAGGAAATTGAAATTTAAAGTTGATAAAATCTTTTTGATATAAATGAACTATCGTAGAACCAGCAGTTAGGTCATCCATAAATTTTTTAAAACCACTACCTAATAAAACATAATATAGAAAATGAGGTACGAATTTAACTTTTTTAGGCCTAATTACAAATATACCACTATTTAAAGTTGCTGGTTTTGGGCAAAAATCAATATATGCCACCTTACCTATAGTACCATCTTTAGTAACTAATATATCATGCTTTTTGACCTGTATATTTTTATCTTGTTCATATCTAATTTTTTCTATATTATGACAATTACTCCAATCTATTCGACTTTCTTTAAAATCTGTACCAGTTACTAAATAATAATCACCTTCATTCAGATATTCATTAGTTGTTAATCCTTGCCAACCAATTCTAGCTTTTAAGTGAGCATTTTGAATACAATCAATTTTCCAATCTTCTGGAATAACACCTATTTCAGTTTGTTTATATCCGCATTTTACCATTTATAACCCATCCTTTCTAGATGAGATTTAACAGTTTTTTCCGAATGTCTAACTTTTTTTTCAAGACTTGGCAAGTCGTCTTCATATCTATTAACTAAATCAACAATTCTGTTTGCCAAATTATGTGATGTATTTGAGTACAGATATTTAATATCATTGAAAATAGTGTAGTACCATTTGTGATTTACTAGTAATTCTTTAACTTCTTCATCTGTTAACTCTTTATATTTATTTATAATAGAAAAATTAAGTGCAGAATATAATTCTTTTACTATTTTTGCATATTTTTTAGATTTTTCGTTAAGTTCAATATATAAACAAATAATGTCGTATTCTTCACTATTATCAGCATTCTTTTTGAAGTTTTTCATTTTTGAGCTAATAAGTTTCATATCAATCTTGTCCTTATCATTCAGAAAATCAACAAGCGCATTATTCTCAATTGTCTGTGCCTCAATTAACTCATCAATTTGCCTCTGTATTTCATCAACTATAATTTTAATTTCGTCTATTTTTGTTCGCTCTTTAATAAAAAAAACTTTTTCTATGACAGATTTTGGGATAAGTTTTCCATCCCAACCTTTTATAATCTCTATTTTTTCTCCTTTTTTATTTTCTTTAATATCAACGTCATATACAATTTCTTTACCAGCATTATATCCATCAATTGTCAGTATAAACACATCATCTGCCATAATTTCTTGCCAATAAGAAAGTAAAATTTCGTATACATCATATCTATCTATTAGCTCAATTTCTTCAAACTCCCCTATAAGTATTTGAGATATTTCTGTTATGTATTGTTTAACTTTTACTGATTCATCAATACTTCGAAGACTTAAATCCACCTTTTCTTTCCATTTATCAAAGGCCTTATCTATTTTGTCGGCATAGACAGAAAATTCCACGTCATTAAAAATAGTGTATCTAACATCTTCTTTTTCAATTTTCAACTTATAATATCCATTATCCATAATGTTGAACAATCTATTTTTAAGATTTGGAAATAACTTCCAATAATTGTTCATAGAATCTATATCTACAGCCGGAAGTCCACCAGAAAGATGAGAATTAATATCCTGTAATTCATCCATTGTATTGCTGTCTATATACCTAGGAATATTTAAATTGTAATCATTTTTGATTTTAATTTCATCCATTGCCACAAAGCGAGCATATCTTGGGTTGTCTATAATTTTCTCATTGAATGTATTAATAATTTTATAAATATCTTGTTCACGCAATCTATTTTTATTTCCGTCTTTTGCAAAACTCCTACTAGCATCTATTATAAAAACACCT
Organism: uncultured Holdemania sp.; assembly: GCA_947037125.1. GTDB lineage: Bacteria > Bacillota_I > Bacilli_A > Erysipelotrichales > Erysipelotrichaceae > RGIG1896. The sequence continues at coordinate 2,336 of CAMQTJ010000063.1, read as the reverse complement.
TTTCTATCATCGGCATCTTCTTTATCTATAATAATAATACAAGCAGGAATACTCGTACCATAAAAAAGATTAGCTGGTAACCCTATAATACCTTTTATATAACCTTTATCGATAATAGCTCTGCGAATTATCGCTTCTGAATTACCCCTAAATAAAACACCATGAGGCAAAATAACAGCTGCTTTACCTCTAGATTTTAATGATTTAAGAATGTGCATTAGCCATGCAAAGTCAGCATTTTTTTCAGGAGGTCGCCCACCATAACCATCAAATCGTCCGAAATCTTTTAGTCCATCTGTCCAGTTTGAAAGTGAAAACGGCGGATTTGCGACAGAAAAATCAAACCGTTTTATAATTTCGTCATTGCTACCTTCTTCAAAATATTGAGGTGATGAAAATGTATTAGCATCCCTAATTTCTGCTGTTGCTTTATTATGCAAAACAAAGTTCATTTTCGCAAGTCCAGCAGTAGTACTTTCTTTTTCTTGCCCATATATGGAAATATCAAAAGGAGCTTCATCTGCAGCCTTAATTAGTAACGAACCAGATCCACAAGCAGGGTCATATACAGTATAATCTTCCTCTCTTGGCTTTATTTTATCAATGCCTATTACTTTCGCAAGAATACGTGAAACCTCAGCTGGCGTATAGAACTGCCCCTTACTCTTGCCACTTTCAGTAGCAAAATTTCTCATAAGGTATTCGTAAGCATCTCCTAAAATATCATCACCTCCTGCTTTATTATTTTTAAAATCAAATTCAGGACGTTGAAAAATAGCAACTAATTTAGATAGTTTATCTACCATTTCTTTACCTTTTCCTAGCTTTGTTTCGTCATTAAAATGTGCATTATCAATTACACCACGCAAACTATTAGCTTCTGCAAGGCTAGCAATAACCTTATCTATTCCTTCACCAATATTTTTATCACCTTTTAAACGAACAATATCATCAAAGCTACCATTATTTGGAACCACAATATCTGCGTATTCTTCACCTTTAAATTTATCTGTAACGTACTTTATAAACAGTATAGTTAAAATATAATCTTTGTATTGTGATGCATCCATCCCACCTCTTAATTGGTCGCAGCTCGCCCAAAGCGAACTATATAATTCATTCTTTTTAATTGCCATGTTAATCCCCTATCTTCAATTTATTCACAAACTACATCAACAATATCACCGATATTACACTCAAGTGTTTTACATATCCTTGTTAATATTTCCATTGATACATATTCATTCTTGTTTAATTTAGTTAAAGTTGTCGTTGAAAGTTTAGCTAATAGCCTTAATTTAGGTTTACTAATATTTTTTTCAATCAACATAATCCAAAGTTTTTTGTAATCAACTCTCATCTCACACCTCATTTTAATTCCTAGTATAGCGCACATGCTACATACTTTCTATTTTAATACAAATATCGACAATTAACAAGGATTGTTCAAGTCTTTAATTGAAATTATATGATTTTATAAGATAAATTCTTAGTGCTACTCTTTTTTCATATTAAGTTGTAATCTAAATTTAATCCATTTATTTTACGAATGTACTATCATATTAAAATTATAAAAATCGACGAATAATATAACGTAACCTTTTATTTTCATTTTGAAATATCTCTATATTTTCAATGGTTTAAATTGAATATGACTTAAAAAATATAAATTACTATTATTTCGAAATATCAAAACTGAAATTATATAATCAACATGATAAAGAAAATATCGATATTTGCTTGATATATTCTTAAGAAAAGATTTCTACTTGTATTATCATAGGATAGTTTCTCATATGTAAACTTTAGACTATTATAATATTTTTGTACATTTTTAATATGTTATTATTTATACATAATTAGTGATGATACCAGTTTTAATTATTTGTTGTTTTATATTACCGTAATCAAAGATCTTTAATTACTCTAAGTATTAATATATTAATTGTTATTGATTTTATATTTTTATCCGAATAATATTTTCGAGTAAATTCAAAATAATTTTAGGACTTTATATTTTCAAACTAATAAATAATTAAGGAGGTATTTATATGAATAAAATACTAGAATTAATAGCTATTTATAAAATTGCTTTAGCATTCAAGTTATTAGAAGGAGGCAGTGTTAATAGTCACGTTGAGTTAGCTAGACACTTTTATGAGATGAAACACTAGCATATTTATAATAATAAATATCAAAAATGAATTTTTACAAAGGTTAACTTGAATACTTATAGTTATATTAAATGAAAATTTAATAATAAATAGCCCTATTATTGAAACTTATTTCAATAGATGATGATCAAAACTAGGGTTATTTGAAATTTTGATTTTTTG
>CAMQTJ010000062.1 GCA_947037125.1 uncultured Holdemania sp. | reverse complement strand
AAAGAAATCTTTTTATCATTAGCTAGAACCCAAAACAATTTGGATACCCATGTAAAATGGGCTTTTTATTATATATTTATTTTAAACCAATTAATTGATCACAAATAATTTGATATTGTTGTTTATACTTTGTTAATTTGTTTTGTTCTTCTTCAATTTTAGAGGCAGGTGCTTTTGATGTAAATCTTTCATTACCTAACATATTAGTTGAACGTTCAATTTCTTTTTCAAGTTTAATTTTTTCAGCATTAAGCTTAATTTTTTCAGCCTCTACATCCACAATTTCACCCATTGGTACACTAATTGAACCATTTAATATTGGTCTAACTAATACTTCTTCACCATCGATATCAGCTATTGTAATCTTACACATTTTCTCTAAGATAGATAATTCATATGAACTAATAGTTCTGCAAGAATTGTCGATATTTGCTATTTTCGCGGAAATTACAAGACTTGGTTTTAAGTTATAGTCTTTTTTAATTTCACGAACTGTAGTAATAATTGATAATAATTGATTAACTTGTTGTTCACTACTGTTATCTATATTTTCAATTAAAACAGGCCATGATGCAGTACATAGTTCTTCTTCAAATAATGTTTGATAGATTTCATCAGTAACAAATGGCATAAATGGATGTAATAACTTAAGGATATTTTTAAGTACAACAATTAATGTTGATACAGTAGTATTTTTAACTGCTTGATCATCACTATTTAAACCTGATTTACTTAGTTCAATATACCAACTACAGAAATCATTCCAAATGAATTTTTCAAGTTCACTACCAGCAAGTGCAAATTCATATTTTTCCATATTAGAATTAACACTTTCAATTGTAGTATTTAAACGATTTAAGATCCATTTATCTGTAATTGATAAATCTTTTAATTCAATATTATTAATATCAAATTCATCATCGATATTCATCATTACAAATCTTGAGGCATTCCATATTTTATTGATGAAATTCCATGAAGCTTCAACTTTTTCTGGAATGTAACGTAAATCTTGACCAGGAGTAGAATTTGTTGTTAAGAAAAATCTTAATGCATCAACACCATAATCTTTAATAACATCCATTGGATCAACACCATTACCTAAAGACTTACTCATTTTGCGACCTTTTTCATCACGAATTAATCCATGAATCAATACGTGTTTGAATGGACGACTATTAGTTAAATAACGAGCAGAGAAAGCCATACGTGCTACCCAAAAGAAGATAATGTCATAACCTGTTACTAGAACATCATTAGGGAAGTAACGCTTAAAATCAGCTGTTTCATTAGGCCAACCAAGGGTTGCGAAAGGCCAAAGTGCACTAGAGAACCAAGTATCTAATACATCTTCATCTTGATGCCAGTTTTCAATGTCAACTGGTGGTTTTTCATTTACATAGATTTCATTTGTTTCATTGTGATACCATGCAGGAATTCTGTGTCCCCACCATAATTGTCTTGATATACACCAGTCTTCAATATTTTCCATCCATTGGTTTAATGTCTTTTCGAAACGTGGTGGAAAAAATTCAATACTCTCATCTTCAATTTTTTGATTCTTTAATAAATCATCAGCTAAAGGTTTCATCTTCACAAACCATTGTTTTGATAAATAAGGTTCTACAATAACATGTGTTCTTTCAGAATGTCCTACTGGATGAATATGTTTTTCGATACTAATGCAATCACCTTGCTTTTGAATCTTTTCAACTAATGCTTTACGACAATCAAATCTATCCATTCCTTCAAATTCAAAACAGATTTCATTCATTGAACCATCATCATTCATACATTTGATCTTTGGTAAGTTATGTCTTATAGCAATTTGATAATCGTTAGGATCATGTGCAGGTGTACATTTCATTGCCCCTGTTCCAAATTCCATATCGATATAATCATCTGCAATGATAATTAATTCTTGATTGTTTGCAGGGTTAATAGCAGTCTTACCAATTAAGTGTATAAAACGTTCATCTTTAGGGTGAACAACAACACATACATCCCCAAACATTGTTTCAGGACGAGTAGTAGCTACATGAAAAGATTCAGCACTGTCTTTTACACGATAATTAAAGGTATACATTGCCCCTTCAATATCTTCATGATAAACTTCTATATTGCTTAATGCAGTTTTAGCCTTAGGATCCCAGTTAATAATTCTTTCACCCTGATAAATTAATCCAGCATTATAATAATCTACAAATACTTTACATACAGCATCAGATAGTCCCTTATCAAGTGTAAATCTTTCACGAGTATAATCAAGTGATAAACCCATCTTAGACCACTGTTCACGAATATGAGATGCATATTCTTCTTTCCATTCAAAAGCTGCATCTAAAAACTTTTCACGTCCTAAATCATAACGAGAAATACCATCTTTTCTTAAACGCTCATCAACTTTAGCCTGTGTTGCAATACCAGCATGATCCATACCAGCCAACCACAACATATCAAAACCTTGCATTCTTTTATGACGCGCAATAATATCTTGTAATGTAGTATCCCAAGCATGACCTAAATGTAATTTACCTGTAACATTAGGTGGTGGAATAACGATACAAAAAGGATCCTTACTTTCATCATTTTTCGCAGTAAATAAATTATCATTTACCCATTTTTCATATTTACCATCTTCAACACTAAAATGATCATACTTACTAGCAATATCTTTTTTCATTTTCTCTTCCTCCATAAAATAAAAAAAACGTCACAAAGGACGTTTCTAACGTGGTACCACCTAAATTCAGCAACATATAAAATGCTACTCTTAAATCATTAACGCTGATCCACGGATTTATTTACTAACTTCAATAAACCAACTCCCTAGCTACACTTCATTAATCATCAGGTTTTGTTTCACCATATCCAAAACTCTCTTGACATCACAATTAATTACTACTCTAGTTCTATGTTGATATAACTATTATAATTTGAATGAGTGAAAGTGTCAATTATTACTTGATAATACGGTAAAAAATATATAATTCAATATGATATTTATTTGTCTTAATTTACAACAACATATAACTATTAAATAGATATATAAACATCATAATTTTATAAACAAGTAACAATAATCATTAATTATTCAAACTTCATTTATATTTTCACAAAATTCATGTATTACTTATAATAACTAATGCTTTATGTTCTAGCTTTTTATCATCATTTATTTGTCTTAAGTATGCTTCACTTATATCATATTTATTTGCAATTGATTCATAAGTATCATTATATCCACTTAAAATATACTTCTTTGTAATCATCATACTGTTACTGTCATCAAGCAAATCTTCAAATACATCTGTTTGCTCATCTTCTTCAATTAACCCGTCTATATCGAATTTAAATACGATATTTAATACATTTAACTCTTTATCAAATTCATAAACATGTGAATTTAAATTAACACTTAATGATGTATCTTCTATTAGTTTTTCAAATGGTGCAAATATATCTAAATCAATATTTTCTGTATCATTAATTATTTGCTCTTCTTTTATTGCACTTATACTCACTTCAATTTTCCCAAAGGCTTTTATACCATTTGATGTAGCTTCATAATCTATTTTACTTACACATTCAATATTTTCAATACTATCGCACTTATTACTTAATTCTATTGCCTTTACAACATCCATACTTTTCATAACTATTCCTCCTATACATATAATAATTTATGATTATATATATGTATTTAGAACAAATAACCTAACTTAATAAATTATTTTTTTGTTATAAAATATATGCTTTTATCTATTAGTTATTTCATCATTAATAGACATTCTGTTTTTCCCATTAACTTTAGCTTTATAATAATCTATCTGATCTTTTTAATACATCTTCATATGAATTATCTGTATTTTTAAAATTACTAACACCTATAGATAATGTTACATTAAATTTAATATTATTTGATATAAATTCATAATTAGCTATTTTTTCAATTATTTCATTACCTAATTTTATTGTATTTAAAGAATTTATATTTTTAACAATCAATATAAATTCTTCACCACCCCATCTAATAAAATAATCATCTTTATTAATATATTTCATTATTTCTTTTGTAATGTCTTTTAATACTATATCTCCACCACCATGTCCATAAGTATCATTTATTATTTTAAAATTATCGATATCTAACATATAGATAGAACTATTTATTTTATCAGCTTTGTAATCATTAAATAATCTATTTAAATATTTAGCTCCATACTTTCTTGAATAGGCATTTGTTAAAATATCTCTTTCAACTTCTTCTTTAACAATATTATCTAAATTATTCAAATATTTTTTTTGACTTCTAATAAAGATATAACCAATAATTAATAAACCTGATATAAATATAACAAATATATTAATCAAATTATTTTTGATTTCATAAATATTTTTTTCATCAATTTCAGCCACTAAAAATTCTAAATCTTCTACTGGAACACCAATTGCTACTATCCAATTATAATCTTTATATAATTTAGAATAAGAAATTTTCTTTCCTATTTCATCATTATTTATATTCTTAAAATAATATTCATGATAAACTTCACCATTTTCAATTATCCCATTTAATTCTTCTAAGTAAGGTAAATTACCATAGACATCAGTTGTATTAGTTGAAAGCAATTCGCCTTGTTTGACTTTTAAATTCGGATGAATTAAGCGTATTGCATAGTCATCTCCACCCTCATAATTAATTATTTCATTAATCCACATATATTGATTTCTTTCATATTCCATATTATGAATCTCAGTATATACTTTATCTTTTGTAATATTATATATTGTTTCATCACTTACATATAAAATAACTATATACTTATCTAATATAATTTTTTCAAATACTGCACTATTATTTTCAATATTAATAATTTGATCATAATTAATTTTGCTACCTGTCATTTCTTTATAATCTTGATTATCATATACCAAAGAGTTAACAATATGCGTATCATGATTATGCATTTTTACTAATTCATCAACATATTCATAACAAGTTTTCGAAGTTTTATTTTGTATAATAGTTTCTTTTAATACTCTTACGTGTTCATCCATTGCAAATATTGTTTCATATTCTAATGTTTCCATACGAATAATAAAATTATCAACCGTTTCTTTCATATAAATTTCTTTACTTTCAATAATCATATCTGTTGTAATATCTTTATTATATTCAGATATACTATTAAATGATAAACATAGTAAAGATGCTATTGCAATAAAAACACATAAAAAAATTAAAACAATTAATCTACTTTGTTTTTTCCATTCACTGTTCATAATTCCTCCACTTATATTATATATAATTAGTTTAAAATATTTCAATTTATTATAACACCTAATTAATGTAATTCAAATAATTTTTTTCACTTCCTATTTTATTTTTAATGAAATTAAAAAGTAGATTAAATTAATAATCTACTTTGATTTTAAAACTCTATTTTTATTGACCTATAGCTTGTACAACAGCAGCTTTAACAGCATCACTTGTAACAGTAGCACCTGTTACTGAATCAACGTTAACTGATTGAGCATCAACGATAGCTTTTGTTACTGTTTCGATTGCAGGACCTGCAAGACTTTCAGTCTCTTCATGTTCTACAATATTTACTTCAACAATAACTCCGTCTTTAATAACAACTTCAACTACTACATCAGCATTGATTCCTCTAGCTTTACCACTAAATGTTCCGTCTTTACTTAAGTCTAAAACGATTACTTCTTCTTCAACTTTTTCTTCTTCAACTTCAATTATTTCTCTTGGACCATTTTCAATATATTGTGCAGCACTTGTTGCAGCAATACGTCCCCAAGTAATTGCATTTGATAATGTATATCCCATAAATGCACTATTACATGTAGCTTCACCTGCAATATATAATCCATCAATTGCTTCACCTGTTACTTTAATAACTTCACCAAATTCATTCTTTAAGATACCACCATAAGGAATAGATAATTCAGGTGCAGCTTTTACAGCATAATATGGAGCAGTTAACTCTCCAACTTTTTCTTGACGTCCAAATTTATCAACTTTTTCACCACGACCTACAGCATTCCAATCATTTAAAGTTTCTTGTAATACAGCAGCATCAACATCCATAATTTCAGCTAATTCTTCTACTGTATCTGCTTTATAATAATCTAAATCAAATCCTCTTTTAGGTTGTGCTTCTAAACTCTTATTATCTCCAACAATCCAAACATAATCTTGTTCATGTTTTTTCATTTCTCTTAAGATTGGCTCATTAAAGTTTTGTCTATAAAATCCTTGATCTTCTTCATTCATAAATCTTTCACCAATACCATTAATATGAATAGCATTGTCTTGTCCCATAAATCTAAATAACATACCACTATAACTATTACCATTATATTCAGTAATTACTTCATAATCTAAAAACATTAACATAGCATGTTGAGTATTAGATATAGCTGCACCAAGCTCACTTGCCATAATTAGTCCGTCTCCTGTATGTACATCGTTATCTGTACCCATTTGACCACCATATAATGGTACTAATCTTTCAACGATTTCAGTATTTCCACCAAAACCACCTGTTGCTATCATAATAGCATCAGCTTTATATGTCTTAACATTACCATCTTTATCAAACGCTTGTGCACCAATTACAGTATTGTTTTCATCTGTAATAAGTTTAGTACCACGAGTATTTGTATGTAGGTTAATATCATGTTCTACAATAACATTTTTGAATTTTTCTAATAATGAAATACCTTCACCATCAATTGTATGCATCATTTGTAATGGTCCATAAGCAACTTTTGTTTCTGGTAAGAAATTAACACCTAATTCATTATGTAACCATTCAATAGTATTACCAGTACTGTTTACAGTAATACGTGCTAATTGAGGATCTAAACCATATCTTGAATTTTGCATTAATAAATCATACATCATATCGTTATCAATATCTAATCCCATTGCATCTGTAACATGTGTATCAAATCCTGCAAGTAATCCTTGAGCTTGAATCATTTGTCCACCGATTTCTGCAGTTTTTTCTAATAATGTAATATCCTCAATTCCTTGAAGACTTGCTTCAAGTGCAGCACTTAGTCCTGATCCACCTGCTCCAATAATTAAAAACTCAGTTTCATAATCCCAAACTAGACCATCATCACTTTTTTGATCGTTGTTTGTACTAGTACATCCAGATAATAAAACGATTGACGCTAAAACTAAACATAAAATCTTTTTCATTTTTTTCTCCCCTTTTAATAAATGCCACATACTGTGTCATTTATAACTTGTTCAGTATATCACTAACATTTATATAAAGCAAGATAATTCACAAACAAGTGTAAAATTAATCAAAATTAGACTTTAAGTTTATATTTTGCTATAATAACTTAATAAAGGAAGTGATTTTTTGAGCATAAATAATTTTTCACATATTGATTTTATACATTCAATATATAATGAATCAAAAACTAAACTTAAAACTAGATTAATAATAATAAATATTACAAGAGAATTGTTTTCCCAAAATTTAATCAGTGAAGTTTCCGTAACTGATATTTGTCTTAAGTGTAATATTGAAAGAAAAACTTTTTATCGTTACTACCCTAACAAAGAAAAAATTGCTTATGAAATTAGATTTTGTGTTTTATTAGACTTATTAAAATTCCAAGATAGTGTTTATACTTATAATGAATCAATTAGTGCCTATAATAATTTAATCTTATTTATAGACATTATCTATAAAAAATCATTAATCGATGAAATCAATACATTTCGTAGCTATTATAAGTTTTTAAGTCATTTTGATTATATGAATTACACTGTAGTATCTTCTAGTGATTATAATTATAATTTTGTTAAGTGGGTAAATAATTTAGAGATAACAACAATTCATGACATCTTAAAAAAAGGTCAATTAGATAAAAGTATTAACTTACATGAATATACACCTTTACAAAATACTACTATTATCATGAATGCTTTTTCTGCTATTATCTTACGTGGTTTTTTAACCGAAACAAATGATAATAAAATTAATGCGAATTATATCATTCAAGCAATGAAATATATTGTATATGGTATGGAAAATAAATAAACACATTTTTGTGTTTTTTTTATTTCTATATTCAATTTATATAATTGCATAAAAAAACCACTAAGTTTTCACTTAATGGCTATATTTTAATCTTCTAATCTTAAGTACTTTGTAAGTTTTGCTTGTAACAAATCAATACCAACTTTTGTAACTGAAGAAAATTTAATCATATCCTTTACTTCAACACCACATTTAATTGCTATTTTTTCAAGGTTTTTCTTTAAATCAGTTTTTGATAATTTATCAACTTTCGTTGTAACTAAGATTAATGGTATATGATAAAATCTTACAAATTCAATCATATTAACATCATCTTGTGTTGGTGTATGTCGTGCATCTAAAATAATAACACAACATTCAACATTCTCACGATTTGCGAAATAGTCTTCCATCATTTGTCCAAACAAAATTGTTTTTTCTTTTGATATATGAGCATAACCATAACCTGGAACATCGACTAACATATATTTATCAGCTACATTAAAGAAATTTAATAAGCGTGTTTTACCAGGTGTCTTACCAACATAAGCAAGATTTTTACGATTACATAAAGTGTTAATTAATGATGATTTCCCAACATTACTTCTTCCTGCAAGTACAACCTCTTTAAGATTTGACTCTGGCCAAAACTCTTGAGCTGGTGCACTTACAACAAGGTTAGCATCTACAAAGTTCATTATAGTACCAACGCATGTGAGATAACTTGATCCACATGATCACACGGTATAAATTTAATCGATTCTTGAATAATTTTTGGTAATTCACTAACATCTTTTAAGTTATTTTTAGGAATAACAATTGTATCAATACCACATCTGTGAGCTGCTAAAGATTTCTCTCTTAAACCACCGATTGGTAATACATTACCACGAAGTGTTACTTCACCTGTCATTGCTAATTTACAACTTACAGGTCTTTGAGTTAATACTGATACAATAGCTGTTGTTAAAGTAACACCAGCACTTGGACCATCTTTTGGAACTGCACCTTCTGGTACATGTACATGAATATCATTTTTTTCAAAGAATTTAGGATCAATGTTGTACTTAGCAGCATTAGACTTAACATAATTAAGTGCAATAGATGTACTTTCTTTCATAACATCACCTAATTGACCAGTTACCATAAAGGTACCCTTACCAGCAAATGTTGTTACTTCTACAGGAAGTATATCCCCACCAAAAGATGTATAAGCAAGACCTGTAACTACACCAATTTGATCTTTTTTCTCTTTAACACCATATTCATATTTTTCCATACCTAACCATTTAATAATTTGTTTTTTATTTATAGTAACTTTTTTACTTTCACCTTTAATAATTGAAAGAACAGATTTACGACAAAGACTACCAATAATACGTTCTAATTGTCTTACACCTGCTTCACGAGTGTAATATCTAATAATAAACATAATATTTTCATCACTTATTTTAAATTGACTATTCTTTAAACCATTAGCTTTAGTTTGTTTAGCCACTAAATGATTTCTACAAATCTCAACTTTTTCGATTTCAGTATAACTATCCAATTGAATAATTTCTAAACGATCTCTTAAAGCTGCTGGAATATCTTCTAAATAATTAGCTGTTGCAATAAACATAACATTAGATAAATCATAAGTTTCTTCTAAGTAATGATCAGAAAAAATTGCATTTTGTTCAGGATCTAATACTTCAAGCATTGCACTTGCAGGATCACCTTTATAATCAGATGCCATTTTATCAATTTCATCTAATAAAAATACAGGATTTAATACTTGAGCTTTTTTCATACCTTGAATAATACGGCCTGGCATACTTCCTAAATAAGTACGACGATGACCTCTAATTTCAGATTCATCCTTAACTCCACCTAGTGATACCTTAACAAAAGTACGATCTACCGCTTTCGCAATCGATGCAGCCAAAGATGTTTTACCAACTCCTGGTGCACCAACTAAACATAATATTGGTGATTTAAGTGATTTAGTAACCTGCTTAACTGCCAAATATTCTAAAACACGTTCTTTTACTTTTTCAAGTCCATAATGATCATCATCAAGAGATTTTTGAACCACGTTTAAATCTTCTTGATCTTGAGACATTTCATACCAAGGTGTCTTTAATAACCAATCTAAGTATGAACGAATAACACCTGATTCACCTGAAGCTTGTGGAAGCATTTCATAACGTTTTAATTCATCCATTGCTTTATCCTTAACATATTGAGGATAAGGATTATTTTCTATCATTTCACGAATCATTTCACTATCATCACTAACACTTGATACATCACCAAGTTCTTCTTTGATAGCTCTTAATTTTTCACGTAAGTAATAATCTTTTTGAGAATCTTCCATTCTTTCTCGAACGATATCATTGATGTTATTTTCTATTTCAGCTAACTGTTTTTCTTTATCAAGTTCAGTTATAACTAGTAATAAACGATCTTCAACATCTATTGTTTCTAATATTTCTTGTTTTTTAATAAAACTTGCAGGATAAAATTGACCAAACTGATCACATAAAACAGGAGCCGAAACACCTTTAGTCATCTGTGCTATTACATCAGGTGGAAAATTTAGATTGTTTTGAGATAAACTTTCTAAATCTTTCGCAACTCTTCTAATTAATGCAAGTTCTTTTGTACTATCGTCAACAGGTTTATCAATTACAGGTTTTATTTGAGCATAAAATAATGGATCACTTTGTTCATAATTAACGACTAATGCACGTTCTAAACCTTTAAAAGTTACACGGCAATAACCATCTTTTTTTCTAACATTTTTAATTAAACAAAGAGTACCAAATCCAAATAAATCATCATATGTTGGATCTTCTACAGTAACATCATTTTGTGAAACAACAAATACGTGTGAATCAAAACTTGCTTTAGCTACCTCAATAGCTTCTAAACTTTTATTTCTTGCAACGTCTATTACAACTTCTTGATTTGGGAATATAACTACACCTCTAGTTGCAATTACGGGTATCATAAGACTTAAATCTTTACTCATTCAAATGCCTCCTTTATCTTTCAAAAAAGACGCATAGCGTCTTAGTCTTAAATTGCTGATGCTTTTACAAAATCTAAAGCTTTACGCATTTCGATATCATAAGTTAAGTTTGATGCATCGATCATTTCTTTAACTTTTTCAATTTCCATTTTGTAAGTTGTAGCGATTGCTTCAAATTCTTTTGCTATTTCTTCTTCATTAGCTGTAATGTTTTCAGCTTTAGCAACTGCTTCTAAAATTAATCTAACTTTAATACGGCTAGTAGCATCACCTTTAAATTGTTCTTTAACTGATTCAATTGATTGACCAGTCATTTGTAAGAATTGTTCAAAACCAAAACCTTGTTGTTGCATTCTTTGGCTTTGTTCTTTAATCATATCTTCAACTTCGTTTTCAACCATAACAGCTGGAACTTCAACTTCACTGTTTTCTACAAGTTCAGTAATTAAATTATCTAAAGCATTGTTTTCAGCAGTTTGTTTTTTAGCATCTAATAATTTAGCATTAATGCTATTTTTAAGATCTTCTAAAGTCTCAACACCATCAGTGTTAGTATCTTTAGCTAATTCATCATTAAGTTCAGGTAATACTTTACCTTTAACTTCTTTAATGCTAACTTTAAATACAACAGCTTTACCAGCAAGATCTTCAGCACCATAAGCTTCAGGGAAAGTAACGTCTAAATCTTTACTATCACCCTGCTTCATACCAATGATTTGTTCTTCAAATCCTGGAATAAATGAGTTAGAACCAATTTCAAGTGGGAAGTTTTCACCTTGACCACCATCAAATGCAACACCATCTTTAAATCCTTCAAAATCGATAACAGCAGTATCACCATTTACAACTTCAGAGTCTTTAACACTTAATTCAGCAAAGTTTTCTTGAACTTTAACAAGTTCAACATTCATTTCTTCATCACTTACTACTACATCTTCCATAGTATATGTTAATCCAGTGTATTTATTCAATTTAACTTCAGGTTTAACTGTAATTGTAAAGTTATAAGCAACACCTTCAGCATTTAATTCATCAATTCCAAGATCTGGTCTTGCAACTAAAAATAAGTCATGTTCAACAATTCCTGCAGTTAAACAGTCTTGAGCTCCTAATTCAGCAGCTTCCATTAATATTTGTTGTTCATTGATTTGTTTTTGGATAAGCGCCTTAGGTGCTTTACCTTTTCTAAATCCTTCGATTTCAACATTTTTTGCAATTTTATCAAAAGCTTTTAATTGTAAAGCTTTCCAGTTTTCACCATTTAATGTGATTTTTAACTCTCCACATGAGTTTTCTTTTAAAGTCCAAGTTGACATAAATTTTTCCTCCTAAATATCATCCAATTCATTATAACAAATTTTGTTTAAATTTCAAACTTTTATGCATAATAATTCAACATTTTTACAATTATTATAATCTTTCACACCTTTTATATTAGCATAAATTGCTATATCACCTAAAGAGTGTGCAACATATTCAATAATACTTAAACAATAATTGATTGCTTCATCTTCATCAATCGCAAATGGAAGCATCAAAAAACTCTCAACATTCAACATATCTAAGCATAATTTTAAAAATGAAGGATTATCATTTCCTAATAATTCATTTAATATTTCATAACTTTTTATAAAACCATCAGTTTCATATGAACTTTCTATATAGCGTGGATTAAATTCAATCTTAATCTCATCACTATCAATTATAAATTCATAATTAATTTGTTGATTTATAAGTGTATCAATCATTAATCCTTGAAGATTTAATGATTTATTTGTATTAAAGAATTGTTGGATAATATCAATAAAATTCAAACAATTACACTGCTTTAAATAATCAACACCCTTTAATTGTTTTGCTAAGTTATCTGATAAAATCAGTTGTTCAACTTGTGATTGAGACAAACTATATTCAAGATCAACTTTAGAATTGGCATCTTTTAATAAATCATTCAACAATATCTCAATATCATTTGGAATATATGGCATCTTTAATTCTTGTTGTATTTTAAAACGTGCTAATTCAATTTTATTTTCATCAATAAAACTTCTAATTTCATCAATCATTTCTTCATAATAATTATCGTTCATTTTTTACCTCATCATTTTTTTGTGCAATAACAATTGCCATAAACATTATACTACACCCTACAATTTCTTTAAAGTTTAATGTTTGATTAAGTAATATAAACCCTGCTACTGCCGAAAATACAGATTCTAAACTTAATATTAAAGAAGCAACAGTACTTGTTACATATTTTTGTCCAACCATTTGTAATGTATAAGCAACACCACATGACATAACACCTGCATAAAGTATTGGTACCATAGCACTTTGTACATCCATAACACTAAAACTTTCAGTAAATAGTGTTATAAAGATCGGAAGAGCACACGTCTGAACTCCAGTCACTCCGGAGAATCTCG
>CAMQTJ010000061.1 GCA_947037125.1 uncultured Holdemania sp. | reverse complement strand
ACTCAAGCCAACATCCCGATTGTTCAAAGCACTTGTCCTATGGATGGCTTTACTAAGCGTCAAGAAACTAAAGAATTGCTTGAAGATTTATATCAAAAATATCCAATGGCTAAAGATAACTTCTTATTAATGCTTCATAATAGTGATAAAGTTGATCTTTGGAAGCATTTTGATAAATAAATATTGACAATTAAAGTTTTTAAGCATATTATTAACTCATTAAAATAAAATATAGTAGAGGTAGCGATGCAAATAAGTAATTAAGTGAGCTGGCAAGCAAAGAACTTAATGAAAGGTAATCATCGCCGAATGATAGATATTGGCAAATATTTATTGTGGGGTTATAAGAAATACTTATAACACTCCTTCAATTTTGAAGTGGAGCTAGAGCATGACTTAACCAAAACTTTAAGTCGCGTGCAATAGCATGCGACTTTTTATTTTATCCATAATATAAGGAGAAAAATTATGAGAAAATTATTATTTGTATTATTAGCATCATTATTAGCAACAGGCTGTACAAGTGCACCAACAGATGACAATGCAACGCCAACACCAAATGCAGATACATTTACAGTTGGAATGGAGTGTAACTATGCACCGTTTAACTGGACAACACTTGATGAAAATGAATCAACAGTAGCAGTATCATCTGTAGATTATTGCGATGGATACGATGTTGTAATCGCACAACATATCGCTGATGAATTAGACAAAGAATTAGTAATCAAAAAAATGTCATGGGATGGTTTAGAGCCTGCTGTAAATTCTGGTGAAATTGATGCAATTATTGCTGGAATGACAAACACACCTGAGCGTGCTAAAAATGCTGACTTTACAGATCCATATTATGAATCAGAAATGGTTATGATCGTAAGAAAAGATTCTGAATATGCAAGTGCAACAAGTATAAATGATTTTAGTGGTGCAACAGTATTAGGTCAAATGAACACAATGTATGATGATGTTATTGATCAAATTGAAGGTGTTGACCATGCTGTACCTTTAGCAAACTATCCTGTTATGATCTTTTCATTACAATCAAATGATGCTGATGCATTAACTGCCGAACTTCCAGTAGCACTTGGTGCTGTTGCTGCAAATGATGATTTAGCTATCGTTCATTTTGAAGAAGGTCAAGGTTTTGTTGCTGACACTACAGTTTCTATCGGTCTTTCATTAGGTAATGATTTAGTTGCACAAATAAATCAAATTTTAGCAAACCTTAGTGAAGAGACTAGAACACAAATCATGCTTGATGCACAAGAGCGTCAACCATCAATGAACTAGGTGAATCATGGAATTAATAACTAACGCTTTTGAAATTTTCACAAAATACTACCCTTCATTTATCCTTGGGGCAAAGTTCACTCTTATTATCGCCTTTAGTGGAACAATTATTGGTTTATTTATTGGATTATTTATTGGTGGAATTCGTGCAATTAAAGTTGAAAGTACTGATAGTTTTGTTGCAAGATTATTCAAAAAATTTATCTATATCTTAACTGAAATATACATCGCTGTATTTAGAGGTACACCGATGATGGTTCAAGCAATGTTTATCTATTATGCTTTAAAACCCGTCTTTAATTGGGAACCAATAGTTGCAGGTATCTTTATTGTTTCAATCAATACAGGTGCCTACATGTCAGAAATTATAAGATCTGGGATTCAATCGGTTGATAAGGGTCAAAGTGAAGCTGCAAGATCTTTAGGTATGTCATCAATGCAAACTATGATGTTAGTTGTGTTACCTCAAGCAATTAAAAATTCATTCCCATCAATTGGTAATGAATTTATTGTAAATATCAAAGATAGTTCTGTTTTAAATGTTATTGCAGTAACTGAGCTTTACTTTCAAACAAGTAGTATTGCAGGTAGTATTTTTAAATTTGAAGAAACATTTTTTGTTTCAGCATTAATATATTTAGTATTAACTTATACAACATCAATAATTTTAAGATTTATTGAAAAAAGAATGAACAACACTAAAACAAGTTACCCTTCTTCTCAAACAATTGATTATGTAGTTAACTTAGAAACGGAGACACTATAATGCCATTAATTAAAATTGAAAATCTTCACAAAAAATTTGGTAATTTAGAAGTATTAAAAGGAATCAATTTTGATATTAATAAAGGTAGTGTAGTATGTTTAATAGGATCTTCAGGTTCTGGTAAATCAACTATGTTAAGATGTATCAATCAACTTGAGACATTTGATAGTGGTGATATCTTATTCAATGATAAAAGTATCGTCGATAAAAATGCCAACATTAATAAATATCGTAGTAAAGTTGGTATGGTATTTCAATCATTTAACCTATTCAACAATATGACAGTCTTAAAAAACTGCACACTTGCGCAAGTAAAAGTATTAAATAGATCAAATGAAGAAGCAAAAGAAAAAGCATTATTCTTCTTAAAAAAAGTTGGTTTACTAAATTTTGCAAATGCAAATGCATCAACTTTATCAGGCGGTCAAAAACAACGTGTAGCTATTGCTCGTGCACTTTGCATGGATCCTGAAGTATTATTATTTGATGAACCTACATCATCACTTGACCCTGAAATGGTTCAAGAAGTATTAAGTGTTATGAAGTCTTTAGCAAATGATGGTCTTACAATGATTGTAGTTACTCATGAAATGGGCTTTGCTCAAGAAGTCGCAAATCATGTAGTATTTATGGATAAAGGCATAATAGTTGAAGAAGGTCATCCAGATGAATTATTTAATAACCCAAAAAATTCTAGAACTAAAGAATTTTTAAACCATATGTAAATTAAGTCGAAAGACTTTTTTTATTTGCAATAACACCCAATTTCTTTTATAATACTAATATGAAAATTAAAAGAATATATATCGAGATTACTAATATTTGTAATCTGAATTGCAGTTTTTGTCTTAACCATCAAAGAAAATTTGAAAGTATGAGTATAGAAAAGTTTGAGGAAATTATTTTATCTATCAAAGATCTTTGTGATTATGTTTATCTTCATGTACAAGGTGAACCATTAAATCACCCTAACTTTTATAAAATACTAGATATTTGTGAAGCAAATGAAATGAAAGTACAATTAGTAACTAATGGTACTTTTATCAACAAATACGATTCATTAATAAATTATGAATGCTTACGCAAAGTAAGTTTTTCATTACACAGTATTGATTATCAAAGTATTGAAATAGATGAATATATGAATGATATTTTTAACTTTATTTCAACCAATAAAAATAGTTATATTGAATTACGTTTTTGGAATAAGGATAACCTAAGTTTAAAATCACAACAATGTTTAGCTATAATAAAAGATAAATATGAATTAATAAAAACAAATAAAATTAATAGTTACAAACTAGATACAAAATTATTTCTACATTTCGATAATCAATTTCAATGGCCCGATAAAAATAGTGACCCTTGTTTAAAAATGACTAGTTGTCATGGTGGTGTAAATATGATTGGTATACTTGTGGATGGTACAGTTGTTCCTTGTTGCTTAGACGCTAAAGGAAGTATTAAATTGGGTAATATATTCAATGAAGACATTAATCAAATATTACAAAGTGAACGCTATATAAAATTAGTTAAAGGATTTCAAAACCGAAACATTAGCGAAGATTTTTGTAAGAAATGTACATACAGATTAAGATTTAAATAAAAAAAGAGCAATCGCTCTTTTTTATTTATAAACTTTGATCATCAATTGAATTTAAAGCATTTTTAATTGCATCAATAACAAAATCAACACAACCATCTTTAAATGGTGAAATTAAATTTGCACTATCAACTAAAGTAGCAAATGTTTTAGTTCCTCCAAGTTTACACAACTTAACATAATCATTCCATGCATTTTCATCTTTATTTTGTACTCTAGTCCAAAATTGAAGTGCACAAATTTGCGCTAAAGTATAATCAATGTAATAAAATGGTGTTGAGAAGATATGAGCTTGTTGAAACCACCAACAACCCTTTTCAAGCATTTCACACCCCTCATAGTCTTTATGTGGTAAATACATTTTTTCAAGTTCGCTATAGCAAGCTTTTCTTTCATTTGGTGTCATTTCAGGATTTTCATAAACCATATGTTGAAAGTGATCAACTAAACAACCATAAGGTATAAATTTAATCGCACTTGATAAATGTAAATAATAATATTTATCACAATCTTTTTCAAAAAATGATTTCATCCAAGGCCATGCAAAAAACTCCATTGACATTGAATGTATTTCACAACTTTCATAAGTAGGCCACACACATTCAGGTTGTGTAATATCTTTTGACATATAAACTTGAAATGCATGTCCTGCTTCATGAGTTAATACATCAACATCACCACTTGTACCATTAAAATTAGAAAATATAAATGGAACCCCATAATCCATAAAGTTAGTGCAATAACCACCACCTTGTTTTTTTGCTTTCGCATTTAAATCAAGTAAGTTTTGATCAACCATTAGTGTAAAGAACTCTTTAGTTTCAGGTGACATTTCATTATACATCGTATGTGCTTTCGCAACTAATTCATCACTATTACCAACAGGTGTTGGATTACCTGATGCAAATTCATATTTTTCATCATAATATTTTAAATTATCTAAACCAAGTCTTTTTGCTTGTTTTGCATATAGTTCATTAGCTACAGGCACAATTGATTCAATAACTTGTTTTCTAAATCCTTCAACCATTGTTTGATCATAATCAAAACGAAACATTCTTAAATAACCTAATTCAATATAGTTTTTATAACCCATTTCATTAGCTATTTTAGTTCTAATTTTAACTAACTTATCAAATACATCATCGATTTTATCTTCATTTTCTTTAAACCAATTCATTTTTAAATCAGTTGTTATTTTACGTTCATTACGATCTTTACTTGTCGTCAAAGCACTCATTTGTGATAAATTATAGACTTTACCATTATAGTGAATTTCACATGATGCAATTAGTTTAGAATATTCACTAGCTAATTTATTTTCAGTTTGTAATAAATCTACAATTTTTTCATCAAATGCCTTTATAGAATAACTTGCAACTTTAAAAAACGCTTCAGGAATAACTAATTTTAGTTCATCAAGATATTGCTTGTTTAAGACCATTTTATATAGTCTAGAATCAAAAACTTGATATTTAGGAGCAATATTATCCCAATATTCATTTTCTTCATCATAAAACTTATTGCTAGTATCTATTGTATATCTTACAGATGCAATACTTTGGTTTGTTGAAATATTATTTCTAATAATATTAAACTCATCAAATAGTAAAATGAATTCTTTACTTGATAAAGCATTATCCATTTCATTTAATTTTTCTTCTAATTTTAGTGAATAAACATCAAAATCAGGTCTTTCATACTTAAATTCTTCAAATTTCATAATATCACCTCATCTTTATTATACACCAAAACCTAAATTATTAATATTATTTGATTATTTTGTATTCCTAATTTTTTCAATGATGTATTTTCATCGATAAAACCATTGCACTTTTCTATATATAATAGATAGCCATTTAATTGATATTTTATATCACAATTATCTATTATAAAATGTACTATTTCACTTAAAACACAATTATTTGACGCACTAATAAAATAGATTTTTTCACTATATACAAATCTAAACTGTAATTTAATATTACTCATCAAATAACCGACATAATGTACTATTTGAATTAATCATTAATATCCCACTTTCATCATCAATTTTAGTAATTTTAGATTCAAATAAAAACTGCTTATTAAAATTACCTTTAATCCACAATATTTGATATGAATTAACTTTATTTTTATATTCTGATTTCATTAAATTGTGATAAGTTATAAATATTAAATGATTTTCAATATTAACCACGCTATTATAATCATATATTATGAAATCATTGTTAGCATTATTTTTTAAAATACTTATATATTCATCCAAATCTTGTTGATAATAGGCTATTATAAGCATTTTATTTTCATTATAATAAATTGTTTTTTCACTATCATACTCAATTGCAATAGCATATTTATCACTTATATAATTTTTGATATTTATTTTATCAATCATTTTAAATATATCAACAGGCAATAATTTATTATTAATATATTCCTGTTTTATTTCCACAACTTTTAATAAGCTAAGATCATCTTTATAATTAATCAAAGCTTGATCATTGCTACTAGTTTTTATATAAGTATCTTTTTGGTAAATTAGATTAAAATTACTCCGATCTTTTAGGTTAAATGTAAGTTTGATATTAAAGGCTTCAAATATAAGATATGGACAACTAATAATATTTGATAATGCACAAATAAAATAAACATTAAAACTATGAGCGTCTTTAATTAGTTTTATAAAGCTATATTTATCATCTGAAAGTATATCTAAAAGATGATTAATATCATTAATAAAAATAAATATTGGTATACATTCTTTATTATTTATTTTTCGATTCTTAATTTCAATAATTACAGCTTTTATATATTTTAATAAGTTATAATCATCATAATATATTGACCTTATGTTTTGATTATTTATTGTATCATGCATGTTAAAGGTGATAATATTAAAATCATTAATACTACATTTAATTAATGAGTTGATCATACTATTTAATAATTTCAAATTAGCATTTTTATTATCATTAATTAAAAGAATTGATTTATCATTATTATAATCAATAAAAAAATCATCAATTCTACATTTTTTTATATTATCAATAATACCTAAATAACTAAAAAAGCCTTTTCTACTTTTAATTATAATTTTATACTTATTAATATCATCAAACCAAATTTTATGTAATTCAACATTAAATTTATTTATTATTTGACTTATATTTGCAATAATTTTTGATGATTGCTTTAATTCATTCTTATTAGCTGTTATTTTACTCTTTATAATATTATAACTACAATCACAAAGATTGATTACTTTTTGATTATCATTTACATCACAATTTGTATATGCACTTTTACCAAATATTAAATTATTATCACAAAACAAATAAAACTGCCCAACAACACTTATATAAGCAGCATCACTAACTTTAATGATGTCTTTACTTTCCATTTCACTTTGGACTCTTAGACACAATTTAAAGTGGCTATTACTAATTATTTGATCATCTACAATTCCTGCAGGTTTTTGAGTAGCTAATAAAAGATGAATGCCTAAACTACGACCAATTCTTGAAATTGCAATTATTTCATCAATAAAAATAGGATCATTTTGTTTTAGCTGAGCAAATTCATCAACGATAATAACAATATGTGACAAATAATCCAAATCAATAAATTGATCATACAACATTTGATACGTATCAATATTCATCATTGTTTGCTTACATTGACTCATAGCCTTATTCATAAGTATTTGTCTTCTATGACATTCATATTTTAAAGCATCAATACTACGATAAATATTGCTATCATGATTATCTATAACATTGCTGATATGTGATAATATTATATCATCACTATAAAGTGAACTACTTAAATTCCCACCCTTATAATCTATTATAATAAATTGAAGTTGATAAGGATTATAAGTCATTGCTAAAGATAGAATAAAAGTCATAATTAATTCAGATTTACCACTACCTGTGCAACCTGCAATTAATCCATGTGGACCCATACTTTTCTCATTAATATCAAGTAATATAATTTCATCAACATCACTAACCCCTAAAAATGCAATGATATTATCATAAGTATTATTTATACAATAATTATTATATATTTGTTTAATACTATATTTACAATTAAATCGTTTTTCAAATAAATCAATAATTGAAATATATGCTTGATTAAATATTCTTTCACTATTATTACATAAAAGCGATTTATTTATTAAATTAAGCTGATAATTAATATCTTTTATAAACGTATAGTTTATCTTAAAAGGTAAATTATTATTTTTTATCATATGATTTTTTATTACATAATAATTATCAATAAAACTTGGCATTAAATCAATACACTCTAAAAACAAAATTATTTTAACTCTATCTTCATTAATAATTAAACGATCAATTTTATTAAATATATTTATATCACCTACAAATATAATAACTAGTTTATTTTCTAATAATATTTTTTTCATTTCACTATTTAATTGATTAACCAAAATACTATCATCAAAAATAGCGTGATTAATACAATTATTATATTCAAAATGCTTATTACAACAAGTATTTAATAATTCCTTATTAACATAACCTAATACAACACACATTATATCATCATAGCCATGCCTTAATATACACTGTACAATTAAATTAAACATTATATTATTTTTATTATCATAGATAATTAAACAATTATATTTATCATTAATTATATCTAAATAATAGTATTGATCATTACTATACATATAATTATTAATTGTTTCATTTATAATTAGATTACAATCGCTTTCACTATTTTTTATATTTAAAAATTCAATTTCATTAATTTTTTTACCTTTACCAATAACTAATTTACCATAATCAAAATGATCGATCGTTGTTTGAAAAAGACTATTAAATTCATAATTAGACAAATTAAAACATTCATTGATATCATAATCTAAGTATTCATTGATTTCTTTATTTATACAATTACATTCACTAATAAATTTACCCATTTGCTTTTCTTTAAGTTTAATTTGCCTTTTTTTATCTAATTTATAATTAATAAATGGCCATAAAACAGCCGACAAACACATAGTAATAGGAATAATAATCATCGGTAAAAAATCAATTAAAGAACGATTATTTTGTATACCATTAAATATAGTAATTGAAGCAACAAGAATAGAAGCTAATGCCATAGTTAGTGATGGGGCAATACTTAAAATTATATTGTTTTTTTGATGATACATAATCTTTTCATATTCAGGAAACTTTATTATTAATTTAGGTTTTTGTTTACTCTTTCGATATTTTTTTAAAACAATAACCTTATCATCATGTAGTGAACCTAAATATTTATTTACTTCATAATAATTATTATTTAATGTTATTACATTCATACTTAAAATATCATTATAAAAATATAATTTTAAAAGACCACAACTCACACATTGATTAGTTATTTCAAATTCATTCATGTTAAGTCTATTATCAATGTATAAGTTATTTTGATCACTATTTATTAGATATTTATTATTTATTCTTTTTATACTTATTATACTATTTTGATAATTAATTATTAACTCATCATTTAATTGATACTTATTATAATTAATAAATCCACTGAACATTTCAATAAATTTAACTTTATATTGATTAATATAAATATCTTCATTATAACTAATGTTATTATCATTTATTTGAATATAATTATTTTTTATTATAAAAGTATAACAATACCCATCAATTAAAATACTGTTTTTCACTAGTATAACTTGTTGGTAATTAGCTTTTGAAATTATTGCTATGGTATACTTACAAGCACTGTACATTTTGCTTCATGTTCTCCATCTTTACTGACAACACTTATTTCACTTAAACCATTAATCCCTACACTCATCATACCCTTATCATCGATTGTTATAACATCATTTTTACTTGAAGTAAATATCAAATCTTTAATTTCTATTCCTTGGGGTAATTGTTTAATATTCAACATTAAATCACCTTTATTTCTTATAACCATCGTATAACTTTCTAAAACAATTCTATTAGGTTTATCAATTTCAATTTGATCATTTCCTAAAGATTTTTTATATGTACACTCATCTACAAATTTAAAATTTTCAATATGCCTAACTTTCGGAAAAAATTTAGAATTACTTTCATCCAAAATATTAAAACTTTTATTAAGATTAAGGTAATTCAACAATGTTTTTTCAGAGTTTAAAAAGACCTCTAAAACCCAATGACTATTAGTATCAGCACAAACTTTTATCGTTGGACTATCTTTACCAATTTCAGCAAGTGAATCATATTCAACATCACTCACAACACTTTCATCCTCAACATACGCCTTAGCATTAACAAATGATCTAATTCCACCCTTAACACCGATATCCATAATACTTTTAGATAGCATTTCTAAGCCAAATGTGACACCTGCCATAATCTTATTACTTGCACTTACATTAAGATCAAACATAGCATCATGGTCATTAATAAGTCTTAAATTATTATTTTCAATGTGCATCCCAACAGTATCAACAGTTTCAAAACTAATGTTAACATTACCACCTGTATATATATACAATTTAATATTGAAAACAATATAACAACCAACAGTATTAGGAATAGGAACCTTAACTGTACCAATAGTTAACGTATCATCAATAATTTCTTGATTTTTCATTACTTTATTAACTGCACCATCAAAATACGAACTCACATCTTTTTTACTCGAATTATTATATAAGTAGATATAATCTTTTTTATTAAATCCAAAAGAAGTATATGTCTTAAAATCTAATTTAAAAAAAGCCTCATTAACATTCCCACCACTATAATCCCATTTAATTTTAGGTTTAATATTTGATATTTCAAATGAAGTAAAAAAACGTGAACCTAAGGCAGCTTTTTTACTAACATAGCATCTTATCCCACTATTTGCAGCACTCAAATTGATTTTATATTCTTTATAATCAAAACTAAATAACTGATTAATATTAATAATATCATTACCAAATCCAACCTGAATATCATTAAGTTGAATAACATCATCACTATTAATATCTATTTCAACATCTTCAAAATCAAGTTCACTATTACTTTCAAAATATATATCTTCACCATCTTGTTCAAAAATATTATCTAACTTGGGATTATTTAAAATATTTTTAATCATAGCAATATATTCTTCAGCATCTTTTTTTAGTACTTCATCATTACCATTAAAATTACCACTATTATCTAAAAACATGTACTCATAATATATAACATTTTTAATATCATTTTTAAATTCATACTTATCAATATCTAAAATTTCACATTCCCTATTTTTTAGCTTCAGTGTTTTAGATAAAATTTGGGCAACTATCTCATTTGTAATATTATCTTCAAAAACATATTCATAATTTTCATCAAGAATATTCCAACCTAAAAATTGCTTATAATCACTACTTTGATAAACTTCATTATTTAAAATAACTAAAAAATCTTTTAATGATATATACTCTTTTTTATTACACCCTACTAGTACAAATATATTGATAACTAAACATGTTAATATAACAAACTTACTTAAATGACGACGCATTAGAAGTAAGGGTATTTTCTACCGAATCATAAGTAGTAACAGTTTGATCAAGATAAATTGCATAACTTTCTATTACTTGTTTAATTTCATCAAAATTTAATGAAAATAAATTAAATTTATCTCTTATCATATTTGAAGAATCACTCATCCAATAGTTATTTAAACTATTCATTTCTTTTTTTATCATGCTTAACACATCATAAATTAATTCATTTTTAATTCTAATATCCTGCGAACATTTTTGTAAGTCACTTAAACTAATTGTAATATTTTCCATCATGTCACCTATTTATAAAGTTTGTACGCCATGGCACAAACCTCATTTTGTGTATCTTTATACGCATAAGCACTAGTTTTTAAAAAATCTGAATACTGCAAACACATTAAATGTAGCTTCTTAAAATCATCATTAAAACCTTTTATTTGATCATTAAAAGCCATGTTATCTTTCCCAATCCATGTCGTCGCTAATGTATCTACACTATCGTACAGCTGTGATACTGCCATGTTGAAATCTTGGGTTAATTGTTCAATTTTAATTGATGAAGTTTCTAATACATATGGATCAACAATAATTTTTTTCATATCTTTACCTTCTTTCTACTTAATTATTAAGGCAAAAATATAATAACCTAATAAATATTTAATTTTATACTAGAAATTTAAAGTTTATTAATAAAGAAGTAAAAAAAACATACCACTAAGTGATATGTTTTACTTTTAATTACTAAATGATCTGATTATTTCATCAATCTTTTGCCCTTTTTCAAGGGTATCATCTAATTTAAAGATTAGTTCAGGAACTTTTTTTATCGTAAGTTTTTTAGATAACTCACTTCTTACAAAACCTTTACCACGATTTAATGCCTTTAATCCAGCAATTTTTCGTTCTTCTTTACCTAAAAATGATACATAGATTGTTGCATAAGAATAGTCAGTTGTAACATCAACATCAGTTATTGTTACAAATCCAACACTTGGATCTTTTAGTGAAAATTGAATAATTTCTGTAACTTCTTTTAAAATTATTTGATTAACTCGTTCATGTTTTATTGACATTATTTTTGCTTAACCTCAACTTCATGATAAGTTTCAATTACGTCACCTTCACGAATATCGTTGTAGTTTTCAATAGTAACACCGCATTCATAACCAGTTGAAACTTCTTTTGCATCATTTTGAAATCTTTTAAGTGAACTTAATTTACCTGTGAAAATTACAACACTATCACGCATTAAACGAATTCCACAATCTCTAACAATTTTACCGTCTGTAACCATACATCCAGCAATTGTTCCAATTTTAGAAACTTTGAATGTTTGACGAACTGAAGCTTGTCCTAATACTTCTTCAACAAAGACAGGAGCTAACATTCCCTTCATCGCTTGTTCCATTTCTTCTAAAGCTTTATAAATAATATTATGCAAACGAATTTCAACACCTTGTTCCTGTGCTTTTTTACGAATACTAGCATCAGGTCTAACATTAAATCCATAAACCATTGCATTCGATGCACTTGCAAGCATAATATCTGATTCAGAAATTGCCCCAGCAGTTGCTCTTATAACATTAACTTTTATACCTTTAACATCAAGTTTTTCAAGTGATGCTCTAACAGCTTCAGCACTACCTTGAACATCAGATTTAACAATAACAGGAATTTCCTGGATGTTACCATCTTCAATTTGTTGAGCTAAATCTTCTAAACTCATAGCACTACTACTACGTCTATCGTTTTCAATTTTAACTTGAGAACGCTTATCAGCTAACGCACGAGCTTGCTTTTCAGATTCAAAAGATTTTGCTAAATCTCCAGCAACTGGTACATCATTAAGTCCCATAATTTCAACAGGCATTGAAGGTTTTGCTTCTTTGATTTCTCTACCACGATCATCAACCATTCTACGAACTTTACCAAAACATGCACCAACAACAATTGGATCTCCAGTTTTTAGTGTTCCGTTTTGAATTAATAAAGTAGTTACAGGACCTCTACCCTTATCAAGTTTAGCCTCAATAACTGTAGCTGTAGCTGTACGATTTGGATTAGCTTTAAGTTCTAAAACTTCAGAAACAACAATAATTGTTTCTAAAATTTCTTTAATACCTTCACCAGATTTAGCACTACAATTAACGAAAATTGTATCTCCACCCCAAGCTTCAGGCATAATTCCAAGATCAGACATCTCATTCATTACACGATCAGGATTAGCATCTGGCTTATCCATTTTGTTTACCGCAACAATAATTGGTACTTGTGCAGCTTTAGCGTGGTCTACAGCCTCTTTAGTTTGAGGCATAACACCATCATCAGCAGCAACTACGA
>CAMQTJ010000060.1 GCA_947037125.1 uncultured Holdemania sp. | reverse complement strand
TGGAATTTGTTGATAGATCCACATTGGATAATATTCATTTATCTTAATTTGTCTTAATTGAGTAATTGAAATTACAGGAATCAAAATTCTCACTCTTTTTCATCTATATCATTATTAGTGACCATTGCAATTGCTGTATAAGTTATGCTATAAATTTTCAACTTATTATCATATCCAGATTTCGATATCGATGTTTTAATCGAATTTAAAAACGCTTTAAAAAGTACATTATATCCTTCTACACCAAGATTATTTGTAAGCATATTAGCATTATCATTTTGAATAATGCAAACTTTATTAAATTTATAAGTTATACGATCTTGTTGATACTGTATTAAATTAGGAATATTCAGATTAACATTAATCGTTAATTCTTCTTTTAATTTTTCTTGTTGCATAATAAGTTCATTTAGTATTTGTTGATTTTCACTACTTTTCGATGTAGATTGTTTCTTTATCACAAAATCGACTAAATCATTATTATCTGATTTAATATTATCGATATTCACAAAGGCATCAAAATCAGGTGTTATGTAAGTTTCACAATCTGCTAATCCTTGTAATACCATCGTCCCATTAAGAAATTCATTCTTGTTATTATTCCAACCGATTTCACCTAAAATAAAAGCACCATTGACATTATAATTCGCAAAGGGCGTAATTTCCCACTTAGCGCAATTATTCATATACATCATCCTAAAAACACAACTATAGTGCATTAAGGACTCTATTGGATGATTTCTTATGTCACAACAAATATCATAACATTTATCAATACACTTACTTGGCGAAGAATATCCGATAGTAAATTTTGTATTTTCTGGTATTGTTGTAGAATACATTGAAACTTTATTAGCAATATCATCATACCTTATAAATCGGCTTGCGTTATTTCGATCATTTAAAATTAACTGAAACTTATTTAATGGGTCATTTTCAAACAATTTAAAATAGTCTTTATAGCTCTTCATTGTTTCAATGTTAAGATATCTTTTTATCCACGCAACTGCTTCTTCATTATCTATTTCGTTAATGAAAGAACCACTTGTTTTAGTTATAGTATGCGTATTTCCTATTATTTCATTAGCAGTATTACAGTCACAATAAGTCGATACTTTATCGTTGAAAGCTACAATAATTACACCTTTTTCGATAACTAAATTTTCATCAAATATAAACGATATCTGATTTTCTATTATTGTATCACCTGCAAGACCACCTGCAAGTTTTATATCAAAATTAGCTAGGCTATTAAATTCATCATTAAATTCTTGTGGATGTTTAAATTCGCCACCAAAAATAATTCTAGCACTTTTTGAATTACTATTTCTTATAAAATCTAAAGATAATTTCGCAAGATCTTGTGGAGTATTATTTGAATAATTAATTATAGTTTTATTATAAAGTCCTTCGTTAAAAACTTCAATTATTATCAAAGTTTTAGCGACATATTGAATATTATTACATGTCACAGCATTAGCTGTTGCACCAAAAAACTTTGAATTAGGCATGAATTCTTTTATTTTTTGAACATTAATTAATGCATCATCAATACTAAATTCACCAGTATATATTGAGACAAGTAAAAAATCATTCACATTAATTTCATCTTTTTTAACTTCATCTTTAAAACTTTCAATATCTTTATAAATATAACTATAAGATTTCATATAATTCTCCCCTTTATAATGAAATAAGATTTATGATATTATCCCAGGTTATTCTTTTAATCATTTACATACTTAGTTACAATACATTAATTTTTATTAATCTAAATTAAACAATCTTTTATTATTAATATATTATAAAATTAATCATTCATCCAACTAAAATCATTAGTAATTTAATTTAATAAATAATGTTATCAACAATAAAATTATACCATATTAAAGGATTATTTCATATTATATGATATCATTTCAACCTAATAAATAGGTACATTTTTGCTTATTTTGTAGTATTTGTAGTATTTGTATGATTTATATTTTTTATAAATATAAAATTACGCCTACCAACGCAATAACTCTTTTCATATTATGTTTTAAAAGAGGTGAAACAAAATGAAAATTAAATTTTTTATTACAATGCTATTTGCTATGATTTGGTTATTTATATCAACGTATTTCGCAATATGGTGGGCAAATGATGTTTCTAACTACCTACCTTCATTCTATGTATGGTGGGTAATTATTGGAATTGCCCTATTACCAGGATTTTTAATGAGTGCAATGTTTTTTTCTAACATTATTCATTTTAAATTAAAAAAACATCCTAACACTTGTCAAGATACGTCCGTCATTATTTGTGCTTATAACGAAGAAGAAACTATCGAAAAAACAATTAAATGCATTTGCGACCAAGAGTACACAGGAAATATTAGAATACTTGTAGTAGATAATAAATCCACTGACACCACTAAAATCAAAATATTAAGCATGATAAAAAATCACTATTCAAACTGTACAATTGAATATGTTTATTGCGATAAACCTGGCAAAAGTAATGCATTAAATTGTGGACTAGCTCTAGTTAAAACCAAACATTTTATTACCGTTGATGCTGACACATTTTTGCATAATTGTGCAATTCAAAAAATTATTAATCACATCGAAAATAAAAAATGTTCGTGTGTTGCTGGAAATCTTTTAGTTTATAATGTTAAAGAAACTTTTGTTACAAAGATGCAAAACTACGATTATTTATTAAGCATTGCTGCAATTAAACGATTTCAAGGTAGTTATCAAACAACCCTTGTTGCGCAAGGTGCATTTAGTGCCTACAACACATGTGATGTTAAAGATGTTGGTGGGTGGGAAGATTGTTTAGGTGAAGACATTGTGTTAACTTATCAATTGTTAGAACAGAAAAAAATATCAACATACGAACCATCAGCTGTTGGTTATACAACAACCCCTACTACAATAAATACGCTTTACAACCAAAGAAAACGTTGGGCAATTGGTATGATTGAAGGTTTATCTTCTGTTAATGCTTGCAAAGGCAGCTATTATTTAAAGTATTTCACACTGGTTAACTATTGCATTATTTATCTTGATTTAGCCTTTATCTTTGGATTTATACCAGGGATCATCCTTGCATTTTATGGATATTATTACTTTGTTGGATGTTTAACTTTATTTGCATTACTCATTTCAATTATTATGTTTTTAAGCTTTTATTTTTTCCAAAAACAATTAAATATTCCTTTTAAAAATAGTTTAGTTGGTTTTATATGCTTCTTATTCTTTTTTCAATTTATTCAAAGTGCTGCTTCATTACATGGATATTTCACTAAATTCACCAAAGGAAAAGAGTTCTGGAAATGAGAATCAAAAATCGTTATTTCATTTTAATTTTAATATTAAGTATATTTATAACATCATTCTATTTATTATACCACTTAGATAAACGATTTAATCCTAAGCCTATTACTTTTAATATTGATGAAAATAAGCCTACTATAGCACTAACTTTTGATGATGGTCCTAATAGTAGTTATACCCAAAATATTCTTGATGTATTATATGAATATAATGTTCCTGCTACATTTTTTATTTGTGGCAAAAATATTGAAGGTAATGAAAAATTAATTAAACAAATGATAGCTAGTGGACATGAACTTGGAAATCACACTTATAACCATCCTGATTTAACTACATTAAGCAATGCTGAAATTATAAATGAGTTTTCACTTACGCAAGAAAAATTATATGAAGCTAATTTTGATTATACACTTAAATATGTCAGACCACCCTACGGTAGATACGATGAAAATATTCAAAATTTATATCAAGAACAACTTATTTTATGGCAAATTGATAGCGGTGACTGGGAAAATATTAATGAAATTGACATAATAAATAATGTAGTTGAAAGCGTAAAGCATGGTGATATTATAGTTTTTCATGACGATAACAATACAACTTCAAAAGCATTAAAAAATATTATTATTAAGCTAAAAGATGAAGGATATCAATTTACAACTGTTACTAATCTTCTTCAATTATTACACATCTAAATTTGGAATATTTATTGTGGTTTTACTTTTGTAAATATTTTTATAATTAATCATGAAAAACGTTAATAAATATTATTTCATGATTGTAACTATATTTAAAATAGATAAAAAACAGTTTAAAATATACTTAAACTGTTTTTTTACTAACTTTATAATATTATAGATTACAACCAAAATCAGTTGAAATTATTTGACCTGTGATACAACGACTTTCAGGTGATGCTAAGAATAAAGCAACATTTGCCACATCTTCTGCAAGACATGGATTAACTGATAAGTCACAATGTGCTGACATAGCACCCATCATTTGCATATCCATTGTTTTAGTATCTAGTATTTTACTCATTGGAGTTAAAATCATACCAGGACATACTGCATTACAACGAATATTAGCTTTAGCAAAACGAAGTGCTGTATGTTTTGTAACACCTATAATTGCTGATTTTGAGGCAACATAAGCAGCACCGCCTCCACCTGTAACTCCTGCAATTGAAGATATATTAACAATAGATGCACCTTCAGTCATATTTTTTATTGCTTCACTAATACAATACATTGTTCCTTTTTGATTAATATCAATTACACTATCTAAATCATCATAATCAACTTGATTAATTCCATTTAAATTTTTATCTAAAATACCTGCATTGTTAATTAATATATCGATTTTTGAAAATGTTTTTAATGTTTGTTCTACTAAATTTTTAACTTGATCAATTTTTGATATATCTGTTGGAACCATTAATACTTCACCACCTGCAGCTTTTATTTTTTCTGCAATTTCTTTTAATGGTTCAATACGTCTTGCACTTATTACAACTTTAGCACCATGCTTCGCAAATAATTCAGCTGTGACAGCGCCAACTCCAGAATTAGCTCCTGTTATTATTGCAACTTTACCTTCTAAGCGTCTCATTTTTCTCACCTATTGTTATTTTATGAACAATCTTTCTTTACTAATAATAGCACATTAATTTAACTTCAACAATTGTTTATTATTATATTATTAATAATATATAGCCAAAGATTTAATTACACCTTATCAATATACAATTAAAAAATTTACTAATACGATACTGATGTAAGATAAAGTATTTATATATTAAAAATGAAAAAAAGCCTATAAATTAGGCTTAATATTTTAATTGGTTCATGATAAGGAACATAATGTATCAAAAAATTAGCAATAGAATCATTTAATTATCTAATAACATTTACGCTATCTACAAGTCAAAATTAGATTAAGCTAGTAATATGATTAATTATTTATTAGAAAAATTCGAATACAAAATCAAAAAAGGTAATAAAAAAGCCTATTAAATAGGCTTAATATTTATACTTGGTGGAGCATAGCGGGATCGAACCGCTGACCTCCTGCGTGCAAGGCAGGCGCTCTCCCAGCTGAGCTAATGCCCCATGTATATTTAATTCGATGGTGGGCCTGAATGGACTTGAACCAACGACCTCACCCTTATCAGGGGTGCGCTCTAACCACCTGAGCTACAGGCCCACGTTTCCATCGAAAGCTTTATTAGTATACCATCTACTAAACAGTTTGTCTATATATTTTGTACATTTTTTTATTTTATTTCACTATGTTTATGTATTAGTGAAAAAAATTGATTTTGTCTTAATTATTTATTTATGTTTACTTCTTTCAGTTAGAATTTAGGCCTATTCAATAATTTATTTATGAATAATTTTTGATTGAGTTTGTTACAATTGAATTATTAGAAATTTATAACTATTAACGTTCGTTCAAATTTTAATATTTTAATTATTAATCATTCAAAACTCCGCTAATATCTAAAAAAGTACGCAATTACTTTTTACAATAAAGCTACTTACCCCATATTGAAGTAAGATTTAAGTTTTTTTAATTTTAACTGACCAAAACAAATAATTTTTATTAATCTTTAAATAAATTATTACACGCTTAAAATTTTTTACATTAATTAGCTTTTTTTCTTATAAAAAGATTAATAAATGCTTTAAAATTAAAAGGAAATATTGGATAGAAATAAGGCTTATTACTCAAAGTTTTATTATTATATAGTAAATAAGTGATAATTATAAAACCAATAATTAATCCTGGTAATTCTAATGTGAATACTAATGCTAATAGCATAATTCTTAAAAATTTAAAGGCATATCCTAATTCAAGATTTGGTTGACTAAATGAAGCTATTGAAACAAAAGCCATATAAAAGATTATTTCAGTATTAAACCAACCTGCTTTAATTGCGAAATCACCTAATATTAGACCTGCTACAACACTTAATGATGAACCAATAACACTTGGTGTATTCAATGCTGCAAGTTTTATTCCATCAATAGCAAATTCAATTATAAGTAATTGAATAAATGGTGCAATATTTATGGGGTCTTTTGGCATAATGAATTTTAAGTTATTGGGTATTACTTCAGGATTAGAAATTAATAATAACCAAATTGGAGTAGTTATTAATCCTAAAATCATAAAAGATATTCTAATTGCTCTTAAATAAGTTGCTGTTAACATAGGAAAATAAAAATCATCTGTTTCTTGAATAAAATCCACGAATGAAGTTGGTAAAATCATAGCTTGTGGAAAGTTATCTACAAGTATCAATATTTTTCCTTCAATAAGATTAGCACACGCACAATCAGGTCTTTCGGTATACTTTATTTTAGGAAATGGATTATACCATGTTTGTTTGTATAGTTGCTCTAATAATGTTTCATTACCAAAGCCTAGTGCTGTGCATTTTAAGTTATCTATTTTATAACTTAATTCAGCTAAAAATACTTGGTCAACTACATCATTTAAGTAAACAAGTACTAAATCGCTTTTTGATACTTTCCCAACTGTTTTAATTTTAATTCTTAAATCACTACTTCTAATTCTTCTTCTTATTAATGCTGTATTAAAAATAATGGTCTCACAAAACCCATCCCTTGCCCCTCTAAGTACTTTTTCATTATCAGGTTCATGGATTCCTCTCACTGGATAAGATCTTGCATCAATAACAATATATTCTTCTATTTGATCCACAAACAATAAAATTGCACCTGATAGTATTTGCTTAATACCGTCTTCAAGATCTAAACTATATGAAGTTTCAATATAGGGGATGAATTTTTCTACAAGCTCACTAGCATATTTTATCTTTTTGATTTCACATTCTTTTATTTTCATTAAATATTCAAGGATATATTCCATTAAATCATCCTTGGCAAATCCATCAATTAAATATAATGTTGCATCTACATTATTAAGTTTTATCTTTTTTTTGATAATATCAAAGTTTTCATTTACCGCTAAGACATTATCAAAATATTCTATTTTTTGATTATATAATTTATTCATAGCATTACCTCACTAAAGTATGCTATAAAATATAAAAAATATACTTATTTAATTATCAAGCTTATTTTATTATATTTCATTTACCTTTATTTGGTAATATTAGCAAAATAAATTTAGTATTTCAACAATTTTACAAGCCACCAATTAGCTACCATAATTTGATATTCACAGTTATAATATTTTATATAATCTTTACTCTTTTAATCAACACATTAATAGTTTTATTACTGCTTCAAATCATCTTTGTATTATTAAAAAATCGATACCTGTGTTGAATTTATCCAATAATTACTGTTTCTTTACATACATTAATTTATTAATATTTTTTAAAAGAAATAAAACTAAGGAAACTTAGTTTCACAAAAATGCAAATTTTAGTTGAACTTTACTACTCTAGAAATTGCATATGGCGTTATTATTTTGCTCTATAATTACATATACGGATTTATTTACTATAATTCATATAACTGATCATCAGACGCCTCATGCTGCAAAATAGCTCTTTGAATTTTTCAATGTATAAACTATTAATTTTCGAGGTGCCAAACTTAATGATATGTGTATGAAGATATTTTATTCATTATTTTCTCTCCAATAAATCTATATTGAATCTTTATTGTTGTACATTTAAAATAATGGTAGGTCTATTTCGTAACACCATGATAAATGTCATTAATATTATTCTTTATATTTTCTATTATTACATTTATCCAATATAACGATGACTATTAATCTCAAACGTTATTTTATAACTTTTCAAAACTATTTTATACTTTAATATATTATATGTATTTTTTATCTGTATTAAACCTGTGTTTTTTATCTAATTTCATACTTTTTTCCGTAATTTCATCTGTGTTTTCACTATTATAACAGTCATTACGTGCATTTTTAAATATAAAGGAATACTATTTTCAATTTTTGTAGAAAGCATAACTAAAAAAGGTTGCTGTTGATATCCACAACATTGACAACCTGATCCTTACTTTTAGAACCAATATATGCAGCATAAGACTCATATAACATCGAATTTAATAAATTATCGTTATTAGATTTAGCCATAAGTAATCTACATTTTCGTGATAATAGTATTGCTGTTTTTTAATTTACGTTAATATCACTTGCTAATTCAATTGCTGAAATACCTTTTGAAGAATTAAAGAATAAATGAAGTCCTAGAATCAATTTATAAAGATCAAGTTTGTTATCTTGAAAGATTGATTTTTCAAATAAGTAATGATCATGCGAACAATTTTTACATTAAGAAATATTTCGAGACTGATTCAATAATATTCAGTGCATCCACACTCTTCACTATAAAAGCATATGGCAATAGCATTTGATGAACAAACTCGAGAAATGATTGATCATTATTAGTATATTTTTGCGTTACTTCAATTGATGACACCTTCTTTGACTTAAGTTTTTAACTTTTTAAATTATTAGCCTCATTTAACTATATTTTACCATGATAATTACTCCGAAAATAAATTAATAATATATTTCAATTATAATAATTATATACTCTTTGTTAATCAGATGTTCAGTTAGATTTATTTAAACACTATATTTATTACCAATTTAATTATTGATAATCATTTTAACTAGTAAACACAAAAAATATATATTAATACATAAATTATTTAAGATGAAGCTAAAATAATGATAATATATATCAGCCATCCATAAACACAGTGAGTCTACAACTAGAAAATTAGTACAAAGCAAAAAAACCATGATCAATACTAAATATAGTAATGATTATGGTTTTATAATTTCAAGTATTAATGCTTCTAGTTTATTTTTTTCACAATAATATGTAAAAATATAAGTTTAGAATATCACTCCTATATTTATTTTATTATGAAATTTAATCAATTATTACTAAATTTTTTAATCTTATTATACATGTTAACATTAATAGCAATCATTCCAATTATTATTAAAATCATAATAATGAAAAACACTATATCTAAGTTACAATTAAACATCACTATTACCTCCTATTAATTTATGATACTTATTTTTTTGATAAATAAAGACAATTAATCCAATTAAAGTCGAAAGTATTCCTATTATCACATATATCAAATGAATGTAACATGGTTCAATATTATCGTCAATTGTTGCAATTATTTTATCATCATATGGTTCGATTATTTGCTCAACATTTTCATCTATGTAAGTAGGATAAGCATGAATATTTCTTTGAACATTTGTAAAATCAATTTTAACATCCTCATTTTCATTTTCAAAATATCCAGTAAATTCTTTACCCGAAATACTTTCAGGTTTAACAAATAATGCATCTTCACCATGCTTTACTTTTTGTGTACTTATAATCTCTCCTGCAATATCGTAAAAAGTTACATTATAATATGTTGATTTTACTTTTTCTTTATCATTAACAACTGGGTTTACAGGTGCTGTTGGTATTACAGTTGGTAATGGTTTTGGGTCTATCGTTGGTCTTTGGGTTGGTGTTGGTGTTGGTGTTGGTGTTGGTGTTGGTGTTGGCTTGATTTGATCAATATCATTTTTTTCGAATAATATTGTCACTAAACCGCTATTATCTTCATTTGTAGATATTGCGTCAATATATATGAAACTATTTTTAGCGACACCTTCAAATGTATAATTCTTTGTTGCTGTTAGTGTAACTAAAGCAGTATATTCAATATTGGCTTCAAAAACATTTGGGTTGCCAAACCATGTTACAAAACCAGTGTATTGTTCACAATTTGGAAAATTTGAAAATGGTCCTTGTCCTATTTCAGGTTTAGAAATATAATTTGTGATATCTAAATCACTAACCTGGGCTTGTTTTATAGTGAATTTGTATTTTTTATCTTCTACAGTATTATCTTCCCATTGGTTTTTCACTTTATCATTTAAAGATACTACAACCTCATACGTACCGGCATCAGTTTTTTTATTATTGGTAATTGTATATGCTTCATTTTCAATTATATTATAAACTTGATCAGTTTTGTTGTAAGTAAATTGTGTATTATCAGGTTCTGGGATTGCAATAATTCTAGATTTCCAAGTAACAGAACTACCATTTTTTGCTCCCCAAGGAGCATTAACAGATAGCGGTGAATCCTCTTCGTATTGATCTACGATAAATTCAGTGGTATTTGTATATCCTAGGAATGATTGATTATTAATTTTGGTTACATTACTATGGATATGTACAGTTTCAAGTTTATTCCCAGCAAATACAACATTTTCAATAGTATTTAGATTTTTTGGAATTGTAATATTGGTAATTTTATTACTAGCAAAAGCTGCCTCTCCAATACTTACAACACTATCTGGAATTTCACATATTACTAAATTATTAAGTTCAAAAGCATATGCTCCAATACTTATTAAACCATCTGGTAGAGTTAAAGAACTTATTTCATTACCTACAAATGCTCTATCACCTATTGTTGTAACAGTATTAGGTATGGAAATTGATTTTATTTCCATATATTGAAAGACGTGACCACCAATATTTAAAACTTGTACACCATTGATTTCTGATGGTATTACTACATCTTTTGGACCTGATTCACTGTATTCAGATATAGTACCTGTTTTTTCATCAAATGTGAAATAAGATTCATTATTTATTGACAAGCCTAAACTATTATTTTGATCATGATTAATAACATCCATTTCATTTGCATATTCTTCTGTATCAAGGTATGCAAAATCATTTGTAACTTCATTATTATATTTAGATAATTTTTCTACTGTGTATATAAAAGTCTCAAGTTTTTCTTGAATCTCATTATCATCACTAATTACACTTTTATAATAAACCTTAAACTCGTAATCACCATTTTCTGTAGCGATATATTCAGCTTTATTTCCATTTACCTGCGTTCCATCAGGTAGTTCTATCATACTTACAACAATATCTTCTGTAGAACTAATTGCATTAATCTCAATTATTTCGTTATTTTCATTAGATATTGAGCTGAATATAACTTCTATCTCATTTCTTTTTTCTAAAGCGTAAACCATTTGTTCTGGTATTAATTGAGATAATAATACCACTAGTAATAATGTATATATAATTTTATTTTTCATATTTTCCTCATTTCTTATACTTAATATTTTAATGCTACGTTTTTTTTGACTATCTTAAAAAGCTTAGTAAAACTTATCAAAAAATAATTCCATGCAAATTTCACATTACACTAATATTTCTTATATTTTTTGTTTATATCAAATTTTCATATCAATAGTTCTTCAAGATTGGATAAATTAGTAATATTTATCTGTAATTTACTATTATTTCCGGCATATACTACATCCAAATTTTAAAGAGAACAAAATAATTTTTAACAATTATTTATTTTATCTTTATTCATATATCTTCCTTTCATAATATAATTAAATTAATTTACAAGCTTGATAATCCGACGTTTTCATTCTATTATTCATCAATTTATACTAATAAATAACTTATTAATAATGAATAATCACATTAATCATTCATTTCAAATCAAGCCCTCCTTTATGAAAGGATTCTAGCATTTAATTCGGATTATGTGGTCTATTTGTAACAAACTGCATTAAATAACACACAAACGACGCAATATATGATTGAATATTTAAACTATTATTATAATAATAAAAATTACTGGTAATGATAAAATATTAAAAAATATCGTTTATTAAGATGACAATATAATTATTAATTACACATTTTTAATTTTTTTCGTATGTTTTATTCAATAACACAACCACTGCTTTATTCGTTATAATATAATTAATTACCTTTAAAATGAAATGTTGTTAAATTTTTTTAATTATTATTTATTTTATCTTCAAGTTACACAAATCGGATGTCTATTTAATCTAATATTTTTAATATAATGAATACATAATGAAAAATCTTTAAAATTACTATAATATAGTATTTAATTTGCACATTTTTACGCGAAGATTTCAATTACATACCACAGAAAAAAACTATTTATTGAATTAATTTAGCAATAATTGTATAATTAAATTATACTAGAGGTGATAAAAATGATACATATTTGTATTTGTGAAGATGATTTAAATATTTCTAATTACTATAGCGATTTAATAAAATCAATAGTTCAAACCATGAATGTCAACATATCAGTATTCAGTAGTGGAGAGAGTTTACTATTTCACTTTTCCGATAAATGCAATCAAATTGATATAATATTTGCAGATATTGAAATGGGTGGAATTAATGGGATACAGACAATGATAAAAATGAGAGAAAATGGCTATTGTGGTGAATTGATCTATCTAACTTCGATTAAAGATTACGTTTTCGACACTTTCGAAACGAAGCCGTTAAACTATTTAATTAAACAAGAAAATAATACACAAAAATTAATTAAGACATTAATAAGTGCTATTGAAAGTACAGAAAGAAAAAATAATAAGAAATCAATTAATATAGGATTATCAACGAAAAAAACAAAGATATATACAGATGAAATACTATTTATAGAGTCTTACAAAAGAAAAATAATAGTTCATATAAATAATGGTGATTTTTATGAAGGATATATAAAATTGGTCGACATAGTGAATGAAATAAACGATGAATATTTCATGCGGGTTCATAAATCATTTGCTGTCAATTTCAAATTTGTGAAATCAATTGATAAAAATGTGCTTACTATGTTTAATGGAACACAAATTAACATAGGAAGAGTATACCTCAGCGATGTAAAAAATCGCTTTTCAAGCATACTTATTAAAGATTATGAATTAATTAATTGATAAAGTAACTATTAACTTATTTTAAACTAGCACTATTTTTTAATATGTTAAATTACATTTTTATTAGTTAATTAAAAAAGCAAGAAAAGAAATATGAGGGAGATTATGAATTTTATACTATTATATTTGCAGGTTATTTCTACTATTATCTATTTTGCTTCGCTATTCATACGTATTTTTTCAGTCAGAAAAAAGATTAATTATTTACTATTATTTATAGTTGTAGCTTCATTTGTTTTATTGCGTCAATATGCATATTATTTTAATTGTCCTACATTTGTGATCTATCTAGTAGAGTGTATTCTACTCTCTGCCTTCTTTTTTATCACTTTAAATTGTTCGGCTTGGACAAGTCTTAATTTTGCTCTATCTGCCACATTTTATAGGCTAGCTATTGAGGGAATTTTAGTATGTGGTACATCAATCATAATAGGAACAGATTTGTTAACAATAATTTCAAATTACAAAATATATTCGTTTATATGTATTTTAGTACCCTTATTTTGTATTGGGTTTGTTTTAATGTGGAAGAATTTATATGTAGAGGATGAATTAAAAATTATATTCCCTAAAGTTAATTATACAAGTTTAATTATTAGAGTAAAAATAGAGTTATGCATACTTATATTGTTTGAAAGATTAATGTATACATCTTCATTAATGACTCCTTATTTTCATTTAATAATATATATAATCACTATATTATTATTGTACACACTTTTTGCTTATTGCCTTAAGAGTAGTAGCTTTGAAAAATATCAAATTGGATATTTTACATATGAGAACCAACTGAAAATACAACTAGATAATTACGAAATTCAAGCACAGTATATAAATAATTTACGTAAATTTAAGCATGATTACAGTAATTTGAAATTTTCTTTAAATCACATTATTGCAAACAAAAATTTCACACAATTAGAAAACTTTTATAAAGAAATGGATGACATTGCTAGTATAGTATTGGACAATCGTGAAGAATTTTCAAATAATGGACTTGCTCAAGCAATATTGAATAACGCATCCACTGTTTGCAAATTGAATAACACTTCATTTAAAGCATCAGTATTTATACCTGATGACCTAGATATAACAGATTTCGAATTGTGTAGGATATTGGCAAACATGATAGATAATGCAGTAGAAGCAGCTACTTCAAGTGGTGAAAACTCATATATTAATATTAAAGAATACATAACGAATAGTTGGTTTAGCATTATATGTACTAATACCTATCATGGAGAATTAATTGTAGAAAATGACAAAATAAAAACAAGTAAAACAGATTCTTTAAACCATGGTTATGGAATGCAAAACATGCAAGAAATAATTGATAAAAAGAAAGGTTTTTTAAAGATTGATATTGATAATAATTCGCATCAATTTACATTAAAATTGCATATACCTTATGCAGTAAAATAAGCAAATAAATTTAATGAATATCTGAAGCAATAGTCCAAAAATATCTAATAGTTTTTAAAAATTGTATTAACAAATCACATATATTCTAGATATAATTATTTATTTATAGTCAAATATTTAATTCGTTGATGTAATTTTCAAAT
Source organism: uncultured Holdemania sp. (assembly GCA_947037125.1). Taxonomy (GTDB): domain Bacteria; phylum Bacillota_I; class Bacilli_A; order Erysipelotrichales; family Erysipelotrichaceae; genus RGIG1896. The sequence goes on along the minus strand of CAMQTJ010000060.1, from coordinate 390 downwards.
ATTTATCCTATATAATATTTTCTAACTGACCATCTGATGCACCAAGATTATATAATGAGTATTATTCAAATATATAATTATATTATTAGTTCTATATTTGGAATAATTATCATGATGAAATATAGTTAAATGAGGTTAATAATAGGAAAAAATCTAAAATTAAATCAAAGAATATGTCCTTAATTGAAGTAACGCAAAAATATACTAATAACGATCAGGCATGTATCGAATTTTTTCATCAAATTAAATTTCCATATGGTTTTATATGTGAAAAGTGCTGATGAACTGAATATTATTGTAATCAGTCACGAAATGTTTCACAATGTAAAAATTGTTCTCATAATCATTACTTATTTGCAAACTCAATCTTTCAAGATAACAAACTTGATC
>CAMQTJ010000059.1 GCA_947037125.1 uncultured Holdemania sp. | reverse complement strand
ATTAGGGGGAACACCACTAACTGTATGTTGTAATGAAAAAATATTGGGTGTAATTTATTTAAAGGATACCGTAAAACCTGGTATGAAGGAGCGTTTTGAAAGATTAAGAGCAATTGGTATTAAAACAATTATGTGTACAGGAGATAACCCACTAACAGCTGCAACGATTGCAAGTGAAGCAGGTGTTGATGATTTTGTTGCTGAATGTAAACCAGAAGATAAAATTGCTGTTATTAAAAAGGAGCAAGCTAAAGGTAAAATTGTTGCAATGACAGGGGACGGTACAAATGATGCCCCAGCACTTGCTCAAGCAGATGTTGGACTTGCAATGAATAGTGGAACAGCTGCAGCAAAAGAGGCGGCAAATATGGTTGACCTTGATTCTGATCCAACCAAAATTTTAGAAGTTGTAGAGATCGGTAAACAAATGCTAATTACTCGTGGAAGTCTTACAACATTTTCAGTTGCAAATGACATAGCAAAATATTTTGCTATTATTCCGGCAATGTTTATGGTGGCAATACCACAACTTCAAGTATTTAATATTATGAATTTATCTTCACCTTATAGTGCAATATTATCAGCTTTAATCTTTAATGCTATAATTATTCCATGTTTAATACCAATTGCAATGAAAGGTGTTAAATATACACCGATGTCTAGTGAAAAACTTTTAGCTAAAAACTTACTTGTTTATGGATTAGGTGGGGTTATAACTCCATTTATTGGTATTAAAATTATTGATTTAATTATCTATCCTATGCTTCAAATTTTAGGATTGTAGTAGGAGAAAAAAATGAAAAAATTAATTATAAAATGTCTTAATTATACAAAAAAACCGTTGCTAATAACAATGTCACTATTACTATTATGTGGATTTGTTTATCCGATTACAATGACAGTAATTGGTCAAGTTTTCTTTCCTTATCAAGCTAATGGTAGTTTAATTATGGTCGATGATAAGGCGGTAGGATCACAGTTAATTGGGCAAGATTTTAGTGAAAATTATTTTATGAAATGTCGTCCGTCAGCAGGTGATTATAATACCTATACAAAACAACAAAAAGAGGATAATGAATATACAGGACCAAAATCTTTTAGTGATAATTTAGGTCCAACAAATCCTGAATTAATTAAACGTGTACAAGCTGATATAGAAATATTTTTAAAGGCTAATCCAACAGTTGAACTAAAAGATATTCCTACTGATTTAATGACAGCATCAGGTTCTGGCTTAGATCCACATATTTCACCAATTGGTGCAAGCATTCAATTAGATGCATTAGTAATTCATACAGGTTTAACACTAGAAGTTTTAGAAAATATAGTAAAAAATAATACTGTAAATAAAGGTTTTAATATATTTGGTGCTGATTATGTAAATGTTTTGGGTGTTAATTTAGAAATTGCTAAATTAATGGGAAAAATATAATAATTTAAAGATTACAAGGACAATGACTTTGTAATCTTTAATATATTGTATGCTATAATAATTTATAAGGGGGAAGCTATTTTGGAAAATGATAAAATTGAATCATTGAATACTTTAGATAATATAAATGGTGTAAATAAACCAATTAGAAAAGGTAATTTAAAAATATTTTTTGGCTATGCTGCAGGTGTCGGTAAAACTTATGCAATGCTTAAAGCTGCTCAATCAGCTCAAAGACGTGGTATTGATGTTATCGTTGGCTATGTTGAACCTCATCAAAGACCTCAAACAATTGCGCGCTTACAAGGGCTAGAACAGCTTGATGTAATGATAGTTGATTATAAGGGGATAAAACTTAATGAATTTGATATTGATTGTGCTTTAAAAAGAAAACCGAAACTAATTTTGGTTGATGAACTTGCACATACAAATGCATTTGGTTGTCGACATTCTAAAAGATATCAAGATGTTGCGGAATTATTAAGAAATGGCATTGATGTTTATACGACGGTAAATGTTCAACATATTGAAAGTTTAAATGACATGGTAGAAGCAATAACAGGTGTTGTTGTTAAAGAGCGAATTCCTGATTATATTTTTGATGATGCTTCTCATATTGAATTAGTTGATATAGAACCTGAAGATTTAATATCAAGATTACATGAAGGTAAAATTTATCAAAAAAACAAAATAAATAATGCATTGTCTAATTTTTTTGATTTTAAAAATTTAACGGCATTAAGAGAAATAGCAATGCGTCGATGTGCTGATCGTGTTAATAGTATGTCGGATAAAACATTTGTTGAAAATAATAAGGAATACTTCACTGATGAACATATTTTAATTGGGCTTTCTTCTTCACCACAAAATGGAAAAATAATTAGAACAGCTGCAAGAATGGCTAAGGCTTTTAATGGTCGTTTCACAGCACTTTTTGTGGAAACATCATCTTATTCAATAATGGATGAACAGGATAAAAAAATGCTTAGAAAAAATATTGATTTAGCAAAGCAATTAGGTGCAAGTATTGAAATGGTTCAAGGTGATGATATCTCATTACAAATTGCACTTTTCGCAAGGATATCAGGTGTTTCAAAAGTAGTTTTAGGTAGAAATAACTTTAAGCGTAAATATTATTGGAGTAAACCAACACTTAATGAACGATTAATAGAAAATGCTCCTAATTTAGATATTTATATAATACCTAATAAATCAAAAACTGTTTATAAAGAAAAAAAAGTAAATAAGCACGAAAATAAGTTGAATTTAGCTGATATTATAAAAAGTGTTGGCTTGTTAAGTATAGCTACAGCTATTGGATATGTCTTTTATTATTTTAAGTTTTCAGAAGCAAATATTATAATGGTTTATATTTTAAGTGTTTTATGTATTTCGATTTATAATTCGCAAAGGATATATAGTTTAATTTCATCAGTTGTTAGTGTATTGTTGTTTAATTATTTTTTTACAATACCACGCTTTACTTTAAGTGCAACAGGTGCTGATTATCCTATAACCTTTTTGATAATGTTTATTTCTGCCTTTATTACAAGTTCACTTGCTGTAAAGTTAAAACAACATGCAAAAAAATCGGCAGAAACAGCATATCGAACAAAGGTTCTTTTAGAAACAAATCAAATGCTACAAAAGGCAATTACTATAGAAAATACAATTACAACAACATGTAATCAATTATCTAAATTATTATTCAAGGATATTGTTTTTTATCCTGTTGAAAAAGATGAATTAGTTCATCCTTTAGTCTTTTGTGATGATAAAGAAAAACGTGATGAATATCTTAGTTTAAATGAAAGAACTGTTGCATTATGGGTATATAAAAATAATAAACATGCTGGTGCAACTACCAAGACTTTAAATGCTGGTAAATGCTTGTATTTAGCAGTTAGGGGTAATGATGTAGTTTATGGAGTAATTGGAATTGCGGTAAATAAAACGCCGTTGGATTCATTTGAAAATAGCATTATGTTATCACTTATTGGTGAATGTGCACTAGCTATGGAAAAGCAAAAAGCCAATATTGATCGAGAAAATGCTGCTGTTTTAGCGAAAAATGAACAATTGCGTGCAAATTTGTTGAGGTCAATTTCGCATGATTTACGTACCCCCTTAACATCAATTTCAGGTAATGCTAATATCTTACTTGCAAGTGAATCTAAAATGGATGCAACAACAAAGACACAAATATATTCTGATATCTATGATGATTCATTATGGTTAATTAATCTTGTTGAAAATTTATTGTCAGTAACCCAATTAGAAGATGGTACGATGAACCTTAAATGCTCAACTGAACTACTTGATGAAGTTATACTTGAAGCATTAAAGCATATAAATCGAAAAAAAACTGATTATGATATTAAATATAATAGTGGACAAGATTTAATGCTTGTTAAAATAGAACCACGTTTAATTATGCAAGTAATAATCAATATTGTAGATAATGCAATAAAATATACACCTGCAGGATCACAAATTATTATAACTACTAAAAAACGATTTAATAATGTGGTTGTTCAAATAGCAGATAATGGTAATGGTATAAGTGATGATATAAAACCACGCATCTTTGATATGTTTTATACTCCAAATGTAAAAATAGTTGACAGTCGTAGGAGTTTAGGGTTAGGATTAGCATTATGTAAATCAATTATAAAAGCTCATGATGGTAAGATAAGTGTTTTTGATAACACACCTCAAGGTTGCATATTTCAATTTACTATTCCATTAGAGGAGATTAAAATAAATGAATAAATCTGTAGTTTTAGTTGTAGAAGATGATTTAGCGATTCGTAATTTAATATGCACAACATTAGAGATTCATCATTATGATTATTTAGTTGCGAAAAATGGTGAAACTGCTTTAATGATGGCAACATCACATAACCCTAATGCCATTTTACTTGATCTTGGATTACCTGATATTGATGGTGTTCAAATAATAAAAAAAATTAGAAGTTGGTCTAATACACCAATCATTGTTATAAGTGCTAGAAGTAATGATCTTGATAAAATTGAAGCACTTGATTTTGGTGCTGATGATTATCTTACCAAGCCTTTTTCAGTTGATGAATTATTAGCTCGATTGCGCGTTGCACTTAGAAGGACTCATAGTGATAAAATAGAGTCATCGATTTTTATTAATGGTGATTTAAAAATTGATTATGCAGCAGGTTGTGTTTATATAGCGCAAACGGAAATACATCTAACACCTATGGAATATAAATTAATTTGTATTCTATCAAACAATGTAGGTAAAGTATTAACTCATACATTTATTACAAAAGCGATATGGGGTACAAGTTATGATACAGATATTGCTTCATTAAGGGTATTTATGGCTACTTTAAGAAAGAAAATAGAAAAAGATACTGCACAACCGCAATATATTCAAACACACGTAGGAGTTGGGTATAGGATGCTTAAAATCTAAGTAAATAAATAAAACTCACTAATAAATAGTGAGTTTTTTATTTGGTTAATTATTCATAAAATTTATAAATTGCTTGAGTACCAAGATCATCCATGTTTTGATCACTTAATTTTTCATACATTGCTTCAACAATATTTAAAACACTTAATTCAAGGTTAATCTTATGTGCTTCATCTTGGGCAAGTTTCATGTCCTTGATGAAGTGCTTGATAAAAAACCTGCACTATCATCATGATTAATCATTTTTGGACCATTATTAGACATTTGCCAACTAGCCGCAGCACCTTTAGATATTGCATCTAAGACAATGGTTGGATCAAGATTGTTTTGTTGAGTATATTTAATAGCTTCGTTAACTCCGGCAATTGTTGCAGCAATGGCAATTTGATTTGCAAGTTTACAGTGCTGACCACTACCTGATTCTCCGATATAATTAATATTTGAACCCATTGCCATAAAGATATTATTGCATTGTTCAAAAACATTTTTATTACCACCAACCATTATTGATAATGTACCGTTTTTTGCCCCAATGTCACCACCTGAAACAGGTGCATCTAATATACTTATATCATGTTGTTGACCTTTGATAAATAATTCTTTAGCAAGGCTTGGACTTGATGTTGTCATATCAATGGCGATTGTATTTTTTTTGCCATATTTAAAAATATCATTATACACTTCTTGAACATCTTTTGGGTAACCTACAATAGTAATTATAATATCAACATCTTTTATACAATCTTTGATGTTATCAAATGCAATTGCACCTAATTCTTCTAATTTTTTAGCCTTTTGATAAGTACGATTAAAAACGTTTACACTATAACCATTTTTAATTAAATTACCAACCATATACTGTCCCATAACACCACAGCCAATAAATCCAATTTTATTCATATAGACCCTCTATTTCTTTTAAATATTATAGCATATAAAATAAAAAAAAGTGCTAAGCACTTTTTAAATTTCGATACCGTAATCACTTGATAAATAATCATCGTATGATGTAGATTTTTCAATAATTGTATTACCTCTTAAGTCAATAATACGATTAGCAATTGTTTGAATGAACTGGTGATCGTGTGATGTGAAAATCATTTCACTCTTATAGTTAATTAATCCATTATTTAATGATGTAATAGTTTCTAAATCTAAATGATTAGTTGGATCTTCTAAGAATAATAAGTTTGGAGCTTGCATCATTGCACGACTTAACATACAACGAACTTTTTCTCCTCCAGATAAGACATTAACTTTTTTCAAAGCTTCTTCTCCAGAAAATAACATACGTCCTAAAAATCCTCTAACATATGATAAATCATCAATTTTTGAATATTGAGTTAACCATTCAACGATGCTTTTATCACTATTGAAATATTCAGTGTTATCACTTGGAACAAATATTTGTGAAATTGTTTGTCCGTATTCAAATGTACCTGTGTATTCAATTTCATTGCTTAAACATCTAAGTAAAGCATTAGTTGCTACAGAATCTCCAAGTAAAACGATTTTGTCATTTTTTCTCATAGTGAATGAAAGGTTTGAAAACATTTCAACACCATCAATACTACAACTAACATTTTTAGCTTCTAAAATTGATCTTCCACTTTCACGTTCAGCTTTGAAGTCAATGAAAGGGTACTTTCTTGTAGATGGAGAAATATCATCAAGTGTAATCTTATCTAATGTTTTCTTACGTGATGTTGCTTGCTTACTTTTTGATGCATTTGCAGAGAAACGACGAATGAATTCTTCTAACTCTTTAATTTGATCTTCTTTTTTCTTATTTTGGCTATTTAACTGACGAGTTATTAATTGAGATGACTCATACCAGAAATCATAGTTACCAGCATAGATACGAATTTTTCCGAAATCGACATCGGCAATATGAGTACATACTTTATTTAAGAAATGTCTATCATGTGATACTACAATAACAGTATTTTCAAAGTTGATTAAAAAGTTTTCTAACCAAGCTATAGCTTTAATATCTAAACTGTTTGTAGGCTCATCCAATAATAAAGTATCAGGGTTTGCAAATAAAGCTTGTGCAAGTAATACTTTTACTTTATCACTGTTATTTAAAGTGCTCATTTGAGCTTCATGTAATTCTTCATCAATGTTTAATCCGTTTAATAATATAGCAACATTACTGTCGGCATTCCAACCATCAAGTTCTGCAAATAGACCTTCTAAATCTCCGGCTCTAATTCCATCTTCTTCAGTGAAGTCTTCTTTAGCGTATAATTCATCTTTTTCATCCATGATATCAATAAGTTGTTTATTACCCATTAATACTGTTTTTAAAACAGTTTGATCATCATATTCATGATGATTTTGTTTAAGCATATACATTGTTTCTTTTGGACCAACACTTACATGACCAGTATCTGGTTGTAGGTCTCCACTTAATACTCTTAAAAATGTTGATTTACCAGCACCATTTGCTCCAATTAAACCATAGCAATTACCGTTAGTAAATTTTAAGTTAACACCTTCATATAACACTCTTGCTGAAAATCTTACGCTTACGTTTGTAGTTTGTATCATTTATTACCATCCTTTTTCACAATGGCTATATTCTAACACATTTTTGAATAAATATCCTATCAAATTAACTTATTTTATGAAAAAGATTGTATTTTATAGCTTTATATGGTAATATATGAAAGCTTTTAGTCTATGTTTATCGATCCTCATCGGTTTACTTGGATTATTAGGTCAAAACAAATAGGAGGAAATTAAAATGTTAACAAAAGACGTAAAAACACAAATCATGCAAGACTATGCTAGATTCGAAGGGGATACAGGTTCTGTAGAAGTACAAGTAGCTGTATTAACTGCTCAAATCAACACATTAACTATTCACTTAAAAGAACACAAGAAGGATTACCATTCAACTCGTGGACTTATGAAGATGGTTGGACGTAGAAGAAAATTCTTAACTTACTTACGTAATGAAGATGTTCGTCGTTATAAAGAACTAGTTACTCGTTTAGGATTAAGAAAATAATAAAAGGCTAACGCCTTTTTTTCTTTACATTAATAATGAACGGGTGTATATTATTAAGGGGGTGATTAAATGGCACAAATATTAAAGGATGAAAATCGTGATAAAATAATTAATGAGACAATCAAAATTGTTTCGATTATTGGTATTGATAAAGTTTCAATGAGAGATATAGCTAGTAAGTGTAATATGACAGTAGGTAATTTATATCGCTACTTTGATAGTAAACAATCACTAATGGGTGTTATCTATGAGCCATTTATTAATAAACTTGATTATATCTTAAAAAAATATACTAATGAATCAGTTTCAATATTTAATGAAGATTTTAAAGAAATAAAATATGAACAAGTTAATGAAATATTAGATAAGCTAAGTGCTGATTTAGTTAAGATGAATAATTATAATCATTTAGAACTAAAAATTTGTATGCGTAATAAAAAAGTAAACGCAATGCTTAAAGATTGGTTTTCTAATTTGTTATTTAATTTATCTAAGCAATGGAATGCGAATAACATTACAATTATTTATTGTGAAGCATTAGCAAGTGCTACATTTGAAGGTGTTAATTATTTGTTTGAACAAAATTTAAGTGAAAAAGAATTGAATATGGAATTAAATCGCTTTTTAAAGGGCTTTATTGGTCTTTTAAAAACAACGGAGGAAAATTAATGAGTGCATTTATTGAGTTTGTAGACGTAAAAAAGATTTACCAAATGGGTGATGTGAAAATCAGTGCCTTAGATGGTGTTGATTTTGAAATTAATCAAGGTGAATTTGTTGTAATAGCTGGAGCAAGTGGTGCTGGGAAAAGTACTATATTAAATATTTTAGGTGGTATGGATAATAGTAGTAGTGGTAAAATTGTTGTTGATAAGGCATTAATAAGTGAAATGAGCCCAAAACAGTTAACTGATTATCGTCGTTATGATATTGGCTTTGTTTTTCAATTTTATAATTTAGTTCAAAACCTTACAGCAAAAGAAAATATTGAATTAGCGACTCAAATATGTAAGGATCCACTAGATACTGATGCTACAATCGATGCAGTAGGGCTACAAGGTAGAAAAAACAATTTTCCATCTCAACTATCAGGTGGAGAACAACAACGTGTAGCAATAGCTAGAGCACTTGCGAAAAATCCTAAATTACTTTTATGTGATGAACCTACAGGTGCACTTGATTATCAAACGGGTAAACAAATTTTAAAATTATTACAAGATACATGTCGTAAAAATAATATGACAGTTGTTGTAATTACTCATAATTTATCACTTTGTCCAATGGGTGATAAAGTAATTAAAGTAAAAAACGGAAAAATAATTTCAATTGATATTAATGAAAACCCACAAAACATTGAAAGTATTGAGTGGTAATCATGAAAAATGCAGTTGTTAAAGATACGATAAGAGAGATTACTAAAACAAAGGCAAGGTTTTTTTCAATCTTTGCAATTATTTTAATAGGTACTGCTTTTTTTTCAGGTATTAGTGCTTCTCCTTATGATATGCGTTATAGTGCTGATAAATATTTTGATGATAATAATTTAATGGATTTTAAAATAGTTTCAACACTTGGTATTACAGAAAATGATTTTGATGAAATAAAAGCAATTGAAGGTATTGAAGATATTTATCCTTCATATACAAAAGATTTTTTTACTTATGTTGATTCTAATAAAATAACAGTGCGTGTTGGAAGTTTTAATAGTAAAAATCTTGCAAGTAATGAAAATTATATCAACCAAGTTATCATAAAAGAAGGTCGTTTACCAACAAATAAGAACGAAATAATTGTAGAATCTAGTAAGTTGGTTGAATATGAAATCAATGTTGGTGATACAATTACCTTATCAATGTTTGATCAAGAAGAATTAAATGATACATTAAATAATGTTGAATTTGAAGTTGTAGGTAAGGTATCAACACCATATTATTTATCTTATCAAAAAGGTAATAGTGATAATGGTAGTGGTGCAATTGATTTATATATGTATATTGATGAAGATAATTTTGAATTAGATTATTATACTGAAGTGTTTGCTACTATAAAAAATAGTAAAGAATATAATAGCTTTAATGATGAATATTTTGATTTTTTAAAGCCATTTAAACAAGATTTAGAAACACTTGGTAGTAAACAAAGTATTATTCGTAAAGATGAAATAATAAATGAAGCTAATGAAACATTGAATGAAGGTATATTAGAATATGATGAAAACCTTGAATTATTTAATGAAGAAATAAAAAAAGGTGAACAAGAAATAAGTGATGCGAAAGATGATTTAATGCTTGGTAAGGCTCAACTTGAAACTAATGTAGTAGTTGGACAAATGCAACTTGATCAAGGTCAAATGCAATTAGATAGTGCAAAAAAACAAATTGAGACATTAAATGCAGAATATGAAAAACTTAAAGCAGAATTTGATAAAATATATGCCGATAAAGAAGCTGAGTTAGTTATTCTTAATGAAAATTTGGTAATAAAACAGGCAGAAATTAGTGAAATTGAAATAGCTGTAGCAAATAAGAATGCTGAAATAGCATTACAACAAGAACAATTATTACAATTACAGCTTGAACTTATTGAATTAGAGAATCAAGATATAATTGATCAAGAATTAATTAATGCAAAAACACTTGAAATAAACAAATTAAATGAAGAAATTAGTTTAAATAAACAAGATCCAATCTTTGATACTGAAAAAAAATTAAAAATTGAACTAATTGAAATAAATACTAAAATATCATTAATTGAAGCAGAAATTTCATATCCAAAACAAGCACTTGAAATATTAAAAAAGTCAGTTGATATTGCAAATGTAGAATACAATAATGGGGTTAATGAACTTAATAATCAAAAACAATTGTTTGATCAAGAAATTGCAAAGGCTAAAGTTGCTATTAGCGATGGAGAAAATAGTTTAGCGAAAGCTAGTGTTGATTTTGAAGTTGCAAAGATTGAAAATCAAATATTACTAGATGATGCTTTAATTGAAATACAAAAAGGACAAGCAGAAATCCTTAAAATTGAAGATGGTAAATGGTATATCCTTGATCGTAATCAACATTATAGTTATGTTGATTATAAAGGGGCAACTGATCGTATGGATGCAATTGCAGTTGTATTTCCGGTATTCTTTTATTTAGTTGCAGCACTTGTGTGTTTAACGACTATGACAAGATTAGTAGATGAAAGACGTTCTCAAATTGGAACTATGAAGGCTTTAGGTTATAAGAATTACCAAATAGCTGCAAAATATATTGCTTATGCTGCTATTGCAAGTTTCTTAGGAGCTTTAAGTGGTTTAGCTATTGGTATGTATTTGTTCCCACTAATCATTTATAATGCGTGGAATTTAATGTATGTATTGCCACCTATTTCATATGATTTTTTACCTAAATTGATGTTTATATCATTATTTACATCAGTTGCTGTAACAACACTTGTTACTTATAATGTTTGTCATAATGAATTAAAAGAGAATCCTAGCTTATTAATGCGTCCAAAACCATTAAAAGCTGGTAAGAAAATTATGTTAGAAAGAATTGATTTTATTTGGAATCGTTTATCATTCACATCTAAAGTAACTGCAAGAAATATCTTTCGATATAAAAAACGTATGCTTATGACAATCATTGGGATTTCTGGTTGTTGTGCACTGCTTATTGCAGGTTTTGGTATAAAGGATTCAATATCGGATATTGTTGATATTCAATTTACGCAAGTATTAAATTATGATGCTTATGTATCATTTGATAAAGATATTAGTGAATCAGTGCGTGAGGAATCAATTGATAAAATAATTAATTTAAATGAAGTAGATGATGTAATGGATGTATATAGTGAAAATGCAAAAGTCATAAACGATGATAAAATTATTGATGTTAGTGTTATGGTTGCAAGTGATACAAAACAATTTTCTCAATTTATCACTTTAAAAAATCGGGTTAATGATAATTTATATTCATTATCAAATGATGGTGTTGCTATAAGTGAACAGCTAGCAAGTGATAATAAAATTAGAGTTGGTGATTTTATTGAAGTTGAAATTGATGGAATAACTCGTAGTGTTAAAGTTGAATCAATTTTTGAAAATTATGTTAATCACTATATTTATATGTCAAATACTTACTATAGTGATATTTATGAAGTAACACCAACTAATAATCAATTATTAGTAAAATCAAATGAATTAGATACTAATAAATTAAGTGTTAAACTTTTAGAAGATGAAAATGTTGAATCAATAGAATTTTTCAAAGGCTTTGCTGATAGTTTTAGTGATACGATTAAAAGTTTGAATTTAATTGTTTTAGTATTAATTATCTCTGCAGGTTCATTAGCATTTGTAGTTTTATATAATTTAACTAATGTTAATATATCAGAAAGACTAAGAGAAATTGCAACACTAAAAGTTTTAGGATTTCATGATGATGAATGTAATAGTTATGTATATAAAGAAAATATTATCTTAACTTTAATGGGTTCATTTGTTGGTATCTTTTTAGGAAAATTATTGCATCTAGTTATTATGGTAGTAGTAGAACTTGATACGATAATGTTTGGTAGAAATATCAATTTAATTAGTTATATAATGTCTATTGGTTTAACTTTGTTTTTTGCGATTATTGTAAATCGTGTTATGCGTAAAAAACTAAGGAATATTGAAATGGTTGAATCGTTAAAGTCAGTAGAATAAGTTAATTTATACAAAAAATATAATTGGCGACTCACATTATTTGTGAATCGTCTTTTTTATGTCATGTTATTTTGCGTTGCTTGTATAAAAAATAATATATGTCATACTATAAATAAATTAGGGAGATAATATAATGGAAAATAAATTTAAAAAAAGTTGCTTTAACATTTTAAAACAAACAACTTCTATAAGAATTAATAATTATTTGTTTGTAATAGGTATGGCACTATTGTTACAATTAGGTCTATTTATTGGGGTTTTTAATGTTCTTATATCATTTATTGTTATGAATAAAATGATTTCTTTAGCACCAAACATGGGTGCAATTGAAGGCAGAGAAGGTTTTCAAATGTTTAATTCAATGGATATGCAATTTCAAGGTTCATTTAATTTTAATGTGGATATTAATGCAAGTTCTATTATAGGATTTTCTACTATCATCTTTATTACTGTATTATTTGGAGTTTTATATTATTTGTATAATAATCGTAAGGAGTTTCTTGTTTTATTTAGTTGTAATGTTGCTTTAATTTTATCGATAATAATATCTTTATTTATTATTTATAATCAATTTATTTCTTTTGATTTGCAAATTGGTTATGAGTCATATTTAAGTTTATTAAATAATATTAGTAGTTATTTAAATATTAGTACGGTTATCTTTATGATTTATTCTTTAGTCGTTTTTATAGCTATGCTTTATTTAGCTTATAGTGAATACCAAAAATATGTTTTAGGTAAATTAGAATTTAGTATTAAACAAGATGATGCGTTTAATCAACACATTGAAAGTAACTGTCGACAATTTGATGGAAAGAATATTTCTGATAAAATTTATGATAAAATAGTAACTTTTAGTATTATAAAAAAATGCAAGATAAAGCTGTACAACAATCGTATAAATATAATAAAAATAACATCACTAATTATAGTAGTTATCAGTTTATTATTTGGAATTAAATACTATAAAGATAATAAAATATATGTAATGAATACTGATATTGTAGTAAATGATGAAGTTACAATAAATGTTTTATCTGCAAGTTATACTGATTATGATCGTTATATGAATGATATTGATCCTGATAAAAAATCAATGATGATAACAATAATGGTTACAAATGATTCACAAGGGTCAATTAGAGTTTCAAAAGATTTAATCTTAGTTGATGGTGAAAACAGTTATAAGCCAAGTAGTGATGTGTTTTTGCATAATGATATTGTAGAAAACTCAATATGGTCACATGATATTTTACCAAATTCAAAAAGAGAAATAACATATATATTTGAAGTGGATGATATGTTTATAGAGAATGAATTTACTTTGTTTTATTATCAAAATCAATTAACTAATATAGAAAATACAAGTGATAACGATATAATCGAAAAGAAAATAGTAATTAAAGGTGAACCATTACAAATAGAACAAAAAAACATTGAATTAATGATAGGTGAACATATCATTAATCAACAAATAGCTGACGATAATGGCGAAATATATTTCTCGAAATTTGATGTTATTGGCAAAAAATATGTTTTAGGTGATGATGTTTATACAGCAGATGAGGGTAGGGTATTTGTTGATGTAGGATATCATAAATTACCTTATGAAATGATGATATATAATCAAGATAATGAAGAGTTATTATTAGTAAAAGATCATGAAATTGAAAAAGAATTAGATTTTTTGATGTATCAAATTGATGAAACTGTTTTAGATGATAAACAAATATATTTAAAATGGCAAACAAGGCTTAATAATTATAAGTATATTTTACGATAAAAAATAATGATTTCAAATACTAATAATTAATAATAAATATTTGTTTATATGTAAAAATTGTAATAAGTCTTGTAAATATTATATTTATTAGACTTTTTATTTATTTATATGTTTTATTTATATTAATTAGTATTATGTTGTGGTAGAATAAAAGGGATGAAAATTATGAGGAGATAATAATGGCAAAAGAGATTTTTGAACTTAATTTTTGTAACAGAAAATTAATTGTGGAAACAGGTGAGATTGCTAAACAGGCAGGTGGTTCTGTTTTAGTTAGATACGAAGATACAGTGGTGCTATCAGCAGCTACTGCAAGTCATAGTGCGAAAGATACAGATTTTTTCCCACTTACTGTAATATTTGAAGAAAAACTTTATGCAGTTGGAAAAATTCCAGGTGGATTTTTAAGAAGAGAAGGAAGACCTAGCGAACATGCTACATTAACTTCTCGTTTAATTGATAGACCTATTAGACCTTTATTTGCTGAAGGTTTTAGAAATGAAGTTCAAGTTGTTAATACAGTATTATCAGTTGATAGAGATTGTTCTGCTGATATGGCTGCTATGTTTGGTGCATCTTGTGCATTATGTGTTTCAGATATTCCATTTAACGGACCAATTGCTGGTGTTATTGTTGGACGTGTTGATGGTGAATTAGTAATTAACCCAAGTTGTGCTCAACTTGAAAAATCAGATATTAACTTAACAGTTGCTGGTACAAAAGATGCAATTAATATGGTTGAAGCAAGTGCTAAAGAAGTTAGTGAAGATGATATGCT
>CAMQTJ010000058.1 GCA_947037125.1 uncultured Holdemania sp. | reverse complement strand
ATTCTATTGATTTTAATTTATTTAGGGGATGGTTTTATCATAAGTGATAAAATAAAATTATTACAAAGAAATATTTGAAAAAATTTAAAGATTTACTATCAAATTAATTGTTATTGTATCATGTCGAAACAGGGGTAGACAAATATGAAAATTGCAACACAAAATATAAATAATATTGATTTATTAATGTTGTCTATCATAATAATTACATTATTAGTACTTTTAGTAATTATTTTATTATTTAAACTATTAAGAAATAAATATTTAATTAAAGATTTGAAAAAAAATCTAGCATTAGATAAAGAGATAAGTGAGATGAATAATTATCGAGAAACTACAAATAACATTTATGATAATGTTTTAGAGGCCGATATTACAAATAATCGTCTAATTGGAGACAATAGTCAAGATTTAATTGCGGCATTAGGACTGAAAAGTACAGCCACATATTCAGATTGTATTGATGCTGTGTTAGTACAAATCGTTAAAGAGGAATTTGTTGATATATACAAAAATAATTATTCTTGTGAAGTATTATTAAATAAACATAAGCAGGGTGAAAAAATGTTTTCTTTTGAATTTATAGAAAGAGCAGATTTAAAAAACTACTATTGGACAAAGGCAACTGTTTGTACCTATTACTCTAAGGCAACTAAATCTGTAAGAATTATTTCATATATTAAAAATATACAAGAAGAAAAAGATGAACAATATCGTTTAAATCATTTAGCTTATAATGATTCACTTACAGAAGTCTTGAATATTGGTGGTTTTATAAATACGATGAATACTAAATTGGATAAAGATAATAATGATGTTGCATTGTTTATTATTGATTTAGATAATTTCAAACAAATTAACGATGTATTTGGTCATCATAAAGGAGATCAAGTTTTATATAATTCAGCAAAAATACTTAAAGACCTATTTAGTAATACTGATGTAATTGGTAGACTTGGTGGTGACGAATTTGTTGTTTTGGTAAAAGAATACAAAGATATAGCTGATTTAAAAACAAAAGCTCAATGCGTATGCGATTCATTAATTAAATCTTATAAAAATACAGACATGTGTGTAGAGATTTCCGCAAGTATAGGTATTGCAATTTCACAGTTTAATAATGAATGCTTTAATAAGCTTTATAAAAGTGCCGATATAGAATTATATAAGGCGAAGAAAAATGGAAAAAATCAATATTCGATCAGTATATAAAATAATAATATAAATTTAAAGACGTTTTTCGTCTTTTTTTAGTTAAACATAACAAATAATTTTAGTGTTGTTAATCTTTTAGTAAACTATCAAAATTATGTTTTTTTTATTGGCTAAATAGCGCTATTTTATTTATAATGAAAACAAATGGGAGAATGATATGAAAAAATTATTTGATACACAAGGAAATAATAATTTTTACTGTTATATTATTGAAAATGATTATCTTAAAATTAAAGTATTAGATTATGGTGCCACATTAGTTTCATTATTTGTAAAAGATATGAATAAAGATGTTGTATTAGGGTTTGATGATATTGATGGTTATCAAAATCGTGTTGAATATATGGGTGCTACAATTGGTAGAGTTTGTAACCGAATTGGTAAGGGTAAATATTCAATTAATAATCAAGAATACCAACTTGCAATTAATAACAATGGTAATTGTTTACATGGGGGAATTGATGGATTTAATAATCAAATCTTTGATGTTAAGATTGAAAATGATTATATTGAACTTAGTTATTTATCAAAAGATAAGCAAGAAAACTTTAATGGAAATGTAAATGTAAAGATAAGATATACGTTACGTGAAAATTGTTTAGATTATTCATATGAGGCAACAAGTGATCAAGATACAATATTAAGTATATGTAACCATGCATTTTTTAATTTAGATGGTTATGATAATGATAGCATTTTAAATCAAAAAGTATGGATTAATAGTGATAAAATTGGTATTGTTGATGAAAATGGTTTAACTTTAAAACAAGTTATGGATGTGAAAGATACTGCATTTGATTTTACTGTTGAAAAGCGTATTGGTAAAGATATTAATAGCTTACATGATCAAATTGGTAAAGGTAATGGTTATGATCATAACTTTATTTTAAATAATCAAAAATATGAAGAAGTTGCATACTTAAAAAATGATTATTGTAAGATGAGTGTACTTACTGATTTAAATAATATGCATTTATATTCAGCCAACTATTTAGCAGGTAATCACAATGGTAAAAATGGTTGTAGTATGCCTAAAAGATCTTCAATATGTTTTGAAACACAGTATTATCCTAATGCAATAAATTATGATGGTTTTATTAAACCGATACTTAAAAAGAATGAAACAATGAGTCATATGACAACCTTTAAATTTGAGATGGAGAAAAAATAATGGAATATAATAAATTAGTTAATGCAATAAACAGTGATGAATTAAATGCTCAATTTGAATTAATGAGATGTAGTAACAATATTGATGGTGAAAAGAGTCGTTATTTGGATTTATTGAATAATGCTCATGATTTATTTAATGCTTCAAATTACAGTGTTTTTAGTGCTCCTGGTAGGAGTGAAGTTGGTGGGAACCATACAGACCATCAAAATGGTGCCGTGCTATGTGCAAGTGTTAATATGGATACAGTTGCAGTTGTATGTGAGTGCGATGATGAAATAGAATTTATATCTAAAGGATTTACTATTAATAAAGTTAACTTAGATAATTTAAATGTGGTTGAATCAGAAAAATATAAGTCTGAATCTATCATTAGAGGTGTTTGTGCACGTTTTAAAATGTTAGGTTATAATATTGGTGGTTTTAGAGCTTATAGTGATTCAACAGTATTAAAAGGTAGTGGTATTTCTTCAAGTGCTGCATTTGAAGTATTAGTTGGTACAATACTTTCTCATTTATATAATGATAATAAAGTAAGTGCTGTAGAAATAGCTCAAATTGCACAATATGCAGAAAATCATTATTTTGATAAGCCTTGTGGTTTAATGGATCAAATGGCATCATCTGTAGGTGGTTTTGTAAGCATTGATTTTAAAGATGTACAAAATCCTATTGTAAACAAAATTGATTTTGACTTTACTAAATCAAATTATTCTTTATGTTTAGTCGACACTAAAGGAAGTCATGCTGACTTATCAGATGAATATGGATTAATGCCATCTGAAATGAAAGATGTAGCAAAAGCAATGGGGAAAACATTGTTAAGTGAATGTACTCTTGTTGACTTTATTGCAGATATTAAAGCAATTAGAAATGTTTGTAGTGATCGTGCATTATTAAGAGCATATCATTATTTTAATGAAACTAATCGTGCATACTTAGAAGCATGCGCATTAAAAGATAATGATATCAATGAATTCTTTAGACTTGTGAAAGAATCTGGACAATCATCTTATATGTATCTACAAAATATTTATTCACCATCAAATCCTTTAAGTCAAGAAATATCAGTTGCACTTATGTTATGTGAAAACATCCTTAAAAATGAGGGTGCTTATCGTGTGCATGGTGGTGGTTTAGCTGGAACTATTCAAGCATTTGTTCCTAGTGAATTACTTGATGTTTTTGTAAGTAAAATGAATGAAGTTTATGGTGATGATGCAACACATGTACTTTCAATTAGAAGTGTTGGTGGATATCGTTTCATTTAATTAAATTAAGAATAAATCAGGATTTCTGTAATTGCAGAGATCCTTTATTTTTGTAGTTTTACTAGTTAATATGTTATAATATTAACTAGTAAGTAGGTGTGATTAATATGTTGAATATTGCAATTTGTGATGATGAAATAGTTTTAGCAAATGAGATCGAACAAATAATAATAATGTTTGCCCGTAATACCCAAGAAAGTATCAATGTTGATGTATTTTATACAGGTGATGATTTAATGGATTCATTAAATAATAATGTATATGACATGATTTTTTTAGACATTGAACTTGGTAATACTACAGGTATTGATTTAGGTAATAAGATTCGCAATGAGTTTTGTGATTATACATGTAAAATTGTTTTTATTTCCGCAAAAACGGGTTATGAAATGCAACTATTTGATATTCAACCTTTAAATTTTTTAGTTAAACCAATAAGTAGTATTGATATAGAGCGTTGTTTAAAATTAGTAATCAAAATTCTAGAAAAAGAAAATACTATATTTGAATATAAATCTAATTACCAACTTAATCGCGTTAAGATTAAAGATATTTTGTATTTTGAAAGTTATCTAAAAAAAATAAAAATTGTAACCATTAACCATGAAGATTATTTTAATGATAATTTAGATAGTGTTAAAATGCGATTACCTAATTTCTTTTTTAAACCACATAGATCATATTTAGTTAATTATAATCAGGTAACAAAAATAACTAGAGATAATATCTTTATCAATGACATCAATAAAAAAATTCCATTAAGTAAAAATAGTGTTAAACAAGTGCAACTATTACAATTGCAACTAGAAAAAGAGTTTAGCTTATGAAACTATTAATACTAACAGTTGCTTTAACTATACCCATGTTAACATTTTCAATATTTATTATGTATAGAGCCATTTTTAATGAAGTAATAACTAATAGTAAAGTAGAAATGCTATCATATATTTTATATTCTTTAATTGCAATATATATTGGTGTTAGTGTAAGTAATATAATAGTTGTAGTTATAATTCAAATAACGATGTTATTTTTAATATCATTAAACTATAAAGGTAAAATACTTACAAAGTTTATTTGGTCTATTATAGTTTTTACTTTGTTATACATGGTTGAAATGATAGTATCATCATTATTTCTACTATTAACTTATGAATATTTGAATAGTGAAATATTAAGCATTAGTTATATTGTAGTTATGAGAATAAGTATTTTAGTATTGTCATATATCTTTTATCAGTATAAAAATAATCAAAAAAATGATGTAGATATACCAAATAAATATTATTTAATAATCATATTTGTATTAATCGGATCATTATATTTATATATCAATTATATTAGTTATGTGGATGGGAGTATTTATGATATTATTACTAGTTCATTGATTGTACTGTGTATTAATATTGCGGTAAGCTTGTTGTATTATAGTATTTCTAAATCAATAATTGCGATAAATGAAAGAGATATTATGAATCAACAAAATCAATCGTATATCAACCAAATGAATATAATTAATCAATCAATAGAAAATAGTTTAATCTTAAAACATGATATCAAAAACCAATTATTCATGATTAAAGCATTAAGTCTAGAAAATAAAAATAGCGAAATAAATGAATACATTAATAGTATTGTTCCAATGTTTGATAATAATGGACTAGCTCATTCAAATAATTTTGTGATTGATAGTATAATAAATTTTAAATTATATAATTTAAAAAGTGTAAATGTTGAAATTGTAGTTGAAATTAATGTGCCAAAACAATTAAATATATCAGGATATGACATAACAGTAATATTAGGAAACTTACTTGATAATACAATTGAAGCACTAATGTTTGATCATGAAAATAAATCATTAAAAATTATTATCAAGTACTCAAAACAAAACTTATTAATATATATTGAAAATTCATTTAATGGTATAATTATAAAAAAACAAAGTAAATATGTAACAATAAAAGCAAATAATAAGCAACATGGAATAGGTTTAAATAGTATAGAAAAAACATTATCTAAATATGGTGGGCATCTGCAAATAAACAGTGACAACAAACTATTTTGTGTTGATGTACTTATTCCTTTAGGGAAATAAGGTTAAATTTAAAACGGGTAACTACTTTTCTTTTTATTTAGATTCAACTATTAGTTAATATTTCATTCCAACATATCGCCCTTTCAGACAATAATTTAGCACAATGATATATGATGTGTTATTGTTTATACATAAATTATAGTAGGAGATAAATCTTATGAAATTAGAAAAAAAGCAGCTGCTTATATTTTTAATAGTAGCATTTGGTATTCCGTATTTAATGATGATTCCGATGTCAATGATTCAAAAAGCTGGTAAGGATACAACTGTATTTGGACTTGCTCAGATGTTTTATCCAGCATCAGGATTAATACTTGCGAAACTTATTTGTGAAAAAGATAAAAGTTTATTACCAAAAAGATTTTTTATTAGTTTTCTAATCTTAAATTTAATAGCACTAATCTGGTGTTTCGCAAGTTTTAGTATGTCTTATGAAATAATGATTTTGGGTCAAAACAATATTGTTGTATTTGGTTCTATTATTGTTGGGATATTGTACCTAACAGAGAAAAAAGAAAAAAGAATTTTTCATGGACTTAAAAGTAAAAACTGGAAAATGTCTATTGCTGTTATGTTATTGTTTTTAGTTATTTATTTTGCGAAGGCTTTTGTTCCTTCAATTATCAGTGGCGAAATTATCGAAATGTTTGAAGTTTACCCATTATCACAACGAATTAGTTTTATGATGATTTTAATACCCAATTTTGTATTGACTTTCGCACCATTTTTTGGTGAGGAATATGGATGGCGATGTTATTTTCAACCACTTATTCAAAAGAAATATGGGTTAATTAAAGGTGTTTTAATCTTTGGTGTTTTATGGGGGCTATGGCATCTTCCATTAAATCTATTTTACTATGCTCCAACAACAGGATTTATCCATTTACTAGGGCAAATTGTAACATGTATGTCTTTAGGGGTTTTCTTTGCTTTTGCTTATATGAAAACTAATAATTTATGGCTAATTGTTTTATTACATTATTTTAATAATAATTTAATAATGGTTTTATCTCAAAATGTTAGTATAGCTAATCAAGTAGCTACATTTGAAATGGTTGGGGTTCACGCTATAATAAGTTTTAGTATTTTTCTACCATTTTTATTTTCAAAGGTATTTAGAAAAAAGATTGATATTTAAATGTTTCAAGTATAAATAATTTTGTTATTAAACAGCTGTAATAGATTAGTTATTATGTATTTATTGTGGAATAATCCACTGAAAGGGATGTATTTTTATGAAAAAAATTATAATATTAGTTTTAGTTCTTTTTACTTTATCTGCTTGTAGTAATGTGAAAAATGGTGTACCAACACCAAAACAAGAACAGGTAATAGATTTGCCATCTGTTGAACCAGATCATTACTTATATCATATTACAGATGCACAAGGTAATGGCATGTATCTTTTAGGTTCTATTCATGTAGGTCAAAAACCAATGGAAGTCGATGGAAAATTACTTGATGCATATAATGATAGTGAAGCAATAAGCTTTGAAGTAAATGATTTTACAATTACAGATAGTATTATGGAACTAACTCAAGAAATGCTGACAATAAATCCTTTGTCTGAAATTGAAGATGCGCAGTTTGATGAAAAATTTAAACAACTAGATGAAGAATATGATTATATTAATGAGGAATTAATAGCTTCAGGATATAATTTAACTTATCTTCAACAAATGACATTGGCAGAATTAATGGAAGAATTATCATTGAAAAGTGAATATGGTGTTGATATGACACTTTTAAATAAGGCGATGGCAGATGAAAAAGAATTATTAGAAGTAGAAGGAATAACAATGCAATTTAATCTTTTTATGGAATTTGAAGAAAAATGTGCAAGTTATATGATGGATTCGACATTTATTTCTAAAAGTGAATCAGAACAAGATTTAATCGATTCATTAAAAACGTACGCAAATGGAACATTTGAAGATTGTGCTTTATCAAATGAAACTATGTGGATGACAAACAGAGATATGCCAATACCTGAAGAATTATATGAAACTCAACAAGAAATGCAAGAATACGAAACATATAGAGATTTAATGTTAATCAATAGACAAGATGATATGTATTTAAAGTGTGTTGAATATATCAAAAATGATAATACACTTTTAGTAGTAGGAGCAATGCACTTAATTGGAGCAGATGGACTATTAGCTTTATTTGAAGATAATGGTTATACGGTTACAAAACAATAGCTTAATCAAATAAAAAAACAATTGAATGATTGTGTATCCAAGATAGTTTGGAGGACATCAAAATCAATTGTTTTTTATATTTAAATATATTTATTAAGTGAATAATTACTATCATCAATAAGTTTAACTTTATCAACTCTATCCATAAGCTGATATAAGGTACGCCATAAACTTAATGATTGTAGTGGTAATACATTATTATTAATTGTTATAATATTTGTTATATCATTGTTTAATAATGGATAATAATGAGTTTTATTGTTTATAATAATTGTGAATCCTACCATTAAATCAATGTTAAGATTATTTAAATTAAATTGATAAAAATGTTTAGTTTTAAATTGTTCACTATTTTTTTGTGGTAATAATATTGCAATATCACTAAGTAACTCTTTTGCTTTAATTGCATCTTGTTCACAAATCATTAAATCAATATCATTAAAGTGCTCTGTAATATTATTAAAATATAATAATAATGAACCACCTATTGCCCAGGTAATATTATTTTGATTAAATTTTATTGCTATAATGTTAAGTATTTCAAGTTTTTCATTTATATTCATATTAAATACCATCCTATAATTATTATAACTCAAAATTAAAATAAGATATATGACTTTATAAGTGCGTTATATTTTGAATGACTGGCAAAATTTGTTATAATGAATAAAAGAGGTATAATATGAAAATAATATCATGGAACGTAAATGGATTAAGAGCAGTAATTAAAAAAGATTTTGTAGAGTATTTTAATAGTGAAAATGCCGATATATTTTGTATTCAAGAAACAAAACTACAACCAGATCAAATAGATCTTACATTAGATGGTTATCATATGTATTATCATAGTGGTGAAAAAAAAGGTTATTCATCAACAGCTGTTTATACTAAAGTAAAACCAATTAGTATTAGTTATGATTTTAAAGATGAAATACATCCATTAGAAGGACGTGTTATGACTTTAGAATTTGAAAACTTTTATTTAGTTAATGCTTATGTACCAAATAGTCAAGAAGGGCTAAAGCGACTTTTATATCGTGAAGAATTTGAAGACAGTATGCTTAAACATTTAAAAGGATTAAGTAAGCCTGTTGTTTATTGTGGAGACTTAAATGTAGCCCATAATGAAATAGATTTAAAAAATCCTAAAACAAATCGTAACAATGCGGGTTTTTCTGATAAAGAAAGATCATTGTTTACGCGTCTTTTAGAAAATGGATTTAAGGATACTTTTAGAGAATTATATCCTGATACAATTAAGTATTCATGGTTTTCTTATCGTTTTAGTGCAAGAACTAAAAACATAGGGTGGCGTATTGATTATTTCATTGTTTCTGATGATATAATTGAAAAAGTTATTGATAGTAAAATATATAATGAGATATTAGGTTCTGATCATTGTCCTATTAGCTTAGAAATAAAAATTGATTAATGGTGATAAAGTGATATAATATTACAAAATGGAGGTTTATATATGGAAATTAAAAATAGTCAAATAAGTGAGTTAGTCACAAGTTATAAGGATGAAATGATTAGTGCATTAACGACACTAGTATCATATAATTCAGTATTAGATGAGTCAAATCCTGCATACCCTTTTGGTGAAGAAAATGCAAAGTGTTTAAATAAAGCATTGAGTATGGCACAAGAATTTGGATTAAAAACATGCAATCTTGATAATTATATCGGATATGGTGAAATTGGTAGTGGAGAAGAATTAATTGGGGTTATTGGACATCTTGATATTGTTCCATGTGGAGAAGGTTGGGCAACTGATCCTTTAAAAGCTGAAATCATTGGCGACAAGATATTTGGTCGTGGGACATCAGATGATAAAGGGCCTGTAGTGGCTGCTTTATACGCATTTAAAATTATCCAAGATTTAAAAATACCACTAAATAAAAGATTACGTTTAATCATGGGTAGTAATGAAGAAACTGGCTCTAAATGTTTAGATCATTATGTTGAAAAAATGGGGCATGTAGATTATGGATTTACACCCGATGCGAATTTCCCTGGAACTTTTGGTGAAAAAGGAATGGTTAGTGCTAAGTTTGAATGTGCTAATACTAAACTTGTTGATATTAAAGGTGGGGTTGCTGGTAATGTTGTTTGTAATCATGTAACTGTTAGTGTTAAAAAAGCTGATTTAAATTATAATCAATTTATAGCGAATTTAATTTCTTATGATATTAAATATACAGTAGTAGATAATGATGATTTATATGTCTTTGATATTTATGGTGTTGCAGCACATGCATCAACACCACATCTTGGAAAAAATGCAATTAATTATGCAATTGTTGCACTACACGAAGCAGGATTTGAAGATGAATTTGTTGCTGAATATTCTAAACTTATTGGTGTTACATATGATGGTTCATTATTAAATTGTGATTTTAGTGATGAATTTGGAGAATTAACATTTAATAATGGTGTAATTTCAATGAATGATGGTGTTGTTTGTGGAACAATTGATATAAGATTCCCTGTTACTAATACAGTTGAAGTTGTGGAAGCTGCTTTAATTAAAGGATTTGTTTCTAATAGTATAAAACTTGAAATTAAAGGATTAGTTGAACCATTATTTTTTGAAGTAGAGAGTAAATTAGTTAAATCATTAGTAAGTGCTTATCAAAATGTCACAAATGACTTTGATGCTAAGCCATCTACTATGGGTGGTGGAACTTATGCAAAAGGAATTAATAATACAATTGCTTTTGGTGGATGTTTTGAAAATGATGAAGATGTTCATATGCATGATGCAAATGAATTTATTAAAATTGAAAATCTATTGGCTCAATGTACAATATATGTAAGAGCTATTATGAATTTATTGGAATTATAATATGATTAAAGTTGCAATAATGTATGATTTTGATAAAACTTTATCAACTAAAGATATGCAAGAATTTAGTTTTATTAAATCAATTGGTTATGAAAGTAGTGAATTGTTTTGGAAAGATGTTAACGAATTAAAAAATCAAAATAAAATGGATTCAATATTGGCTTATATGTATATGATGCTTAAAAAATCTCAGGCTACTAATATGCCTATTAAAAAAAGTAACTTTTTTGATTTAGGTAAAAATATTGAATTTTATCCTGGGGTTTGTGAATATTTTTCAAGAATAAATCAAGCTGCAAAAGCTATGGATATTGAACTTGAACATTATATAATTTCATCAGGATTAACTGAAGTTATTGAAGGTACAAGTATTGGAAAAGAATTTAAAAAAATCTATGCATGTAAATTCATGTATGATGTAAATGATATTGCAGTATGGCCAGCACTTGTAGTGAATTACACGACGAAAACACAATATTTATTTAGAATAAATAAACAAGTATTAGATGAATCTAATGATGTGGATTTAAATAGTTATAATGCAAATAAGCGACCAATACCATTTAATCGCATGATTTATATTGGTGATGGAATAACTGATGTACCATGCTTTAAACTTGTTAAAGAACAAGGTGGTAAATCAATAGTTGTATATCCTAGTGATAATGAAGAAAAGAAATTAATAGCTAAGTCATTTTTAATTGAAAAACGTGCACATTTTGCAGCGAAAGCTGATTATAGTGAGAATTCTGAATTAGATAATTTATTATTAAGAATATTAGAAAATATTAAAAGTACTGCAGTACTACAAGCTTTAGAATATAGTGAATAAACAATATACCTAATGATACTATGTTAATAGTTTTATTAGGTATTTTTTTATATATGATACTTTGATTTAATAATTAAAAAAAGCAATAATTTTATCATATGAATAATTTTTATAAAAATTAATATAATATATGGGTGATAATATGAAAGAAGATGCTTTGAAAATTTTGAATGAATCGAAAAAAATGACTTTAGCAAAGGTATTTGTAAAGGCTAAAAAAACCATTGATATTGAACAATGTATAAAAGTTGATTATAATGATCAAATATTTATAGGTGATTTAGATGTTATTTTGAAATGTTTAAAACAAAATAGTGAAGATATTTTGTCTTATCATGTTGAAAATGTTTGTCGTAATTCAAAATTAAGTTTATTAGATACTAGTAATCTTAATGCAAGAATTGAATATGGGGCAATAATTCGTGATCATGTGCATATTGGTGAAAATGCAATTATTTTAATGGGAGCAATAATTAATTTAAATGCTCATATTGGTGATAATACTATGATTGATATGGGGGCTGTGATTGGTAGTGGTGCTATTATTAAGAATAATTGTCATATTGGTGCAAATGCAGTGATTGCAGGTATGCTAGAGCCAAAATGTGTTCAGGGTGTAGTAATAAATGATAATGTGCTAATTGGTGCAGGAGCAGTGATTTTAGAGGGTGTAGTCGTAGGTGCTAATAGTATTGTTGGAGCAAACAGTATTGTAACTAAAGATGTAGAAGAAAATAGTGTTGTCTATGGAAATCCTGCAAGGTTTATACGTTATGTAGATGAGAAACTTAGTAATCAAAATAAGATTGTACAAGACTTACGAAAATAGTTTGATTTCTTAAATTAGGCTATGTAATACTATCAATGTGTAGAACCAATATAGTTTGGGTTCACACTTACATATGTGTTTTTTATTGAAAAATGAATATAATTTATCAAATTAGTAGTGATTTAGTGGTTAGTTTAGTGAAATTAATAGCTAGTATAAAATAAAAAAAGTATAATATTAAACGTTACAGATAAGAATACAGTGTATAAAAAGATAGTAATTAGTAATAATAAGGATAAATATACAAATATTTAGCAAATAGATTAATAAAGTAGTGGAATAATTGTCTTAATATTGTTAAAATAGTAGAGATAGGAGTGATTAATTATGTCACAAGATGAAAATAAAAAAGTAGTAGCTAATAAACGTACTACAGCAATAAAAGATACTAAAACAAAAAGTAGTTCTACAACTAAAAAAAATAGTGCTAAAAAGAAGTCTAAGAAAAATAAAAAGATGGATACAGCAACTAAAATTATTATCGTTGGTATATTTATTATAGCAATTCCTTGTTGTATTTTAGGTGCAATTTTAATTGATGCTGCAATGCAAACAGGTGAGGTTATTAGCGGTGATCGTTTTGATGGTGATTTAGATCCTGCAATCACAGATGTTAATATTGAAAATATCACAAATAAAACAACATCACTAGGTGGAGTTGAAAATGTTACTATTGAACTTCCTGTAGCTACATTACGTGTTTATGTTGATACAACTGATTCAATTACATCAGATGAATTACAAAAGTTAGCTGATTCTGTTTATGATGTAGTTGTTGCTGAACTACCTGAAAATACATATTTTGCACAAGATGGAACAAAGAAGATGTATGATATTGAAATTCATGTTTATAATAGCATGGACAAAAAAGATGATGATTCATTTATTTATGCAATCCAAAGTAAATCATCAAGTATGGATAAATCAATTATTAGATTAGTTTCTGAACCAATGGATGAAGAACTTGCAAAAAGACTGTTAGAAAAACAAGCTGAAAAAGATAATCCAACACCACCTGAAGAAGATAATATCACAAGTGGTGGTGAGGGTGAAGAAGTAGATGATGGTGAAGTTGAAGATGGTAAAGAGCCTGAGGGCGAAGAATAAAAAAACAAAAGGGCTATAGCCCTTTTAATTTAGGAGGATAAAATGAAAAAGAATGATATATTTACAGGTACTTGTATTGATTATACAAGTGAAGGATTAGGTGTAGTAAAAGCAGAAGGATTTGTATTTTTTATTAAAGATATGTTGATAAATGAAATAGCTTTGATAAAAATCACTAAAATAAATAAAAATATTGGTTTTGGTTTTGTAGATAAATACATAAGACAAAGTGAAGAAAGATGCAACCCAAAGTGTAAGATTGCTCATTTATGTGGTGGTTGTCAACTGCAACATATGGAATATGATCATCAATTAGATTTTAAAACAAATCGTGTAAAAACAGCTTTTGAACGTATCGCTAAACTTGAAGTTAGTGTTAATGATTGTGCAGGTGCTGTAAATCCTTATAATTATCGTAATAAGGTTCAAGTTCCTGTTAAAAATGGTTTTGATAATAAAGCAGTAGTTGGATATTATCGTAGTCATACTAATGATATTGTTGAATATGATACTTGCTATACTCAAAGTGATGTTGAAAATGAAATAGTTAAGAAAATGAAAATATGGATTAATGAATTAAATTTAACTAAGATTTTTAGACATATTTTAATTAAACATTCATTTAATACAAATGATGTAATGGTAGTATTTATTGTAAGTGTAAAAGATGCAAAACTTAAAACACTTGCAGAATTTGTTGCTAAAGAATTTGATAATGTAAAGAGTGTTATCTTAAATTTAAATACTCGCACCGATAATGTAATTATGGGTGATAAAGAAGAAATATTATATGGTAATAAATTTATAACTGAATCATTAAATGATTTGGTTTTTAACATATCAAGTAAATCTTTTTATCAAATTAATCCTGTTCAAACAAAATATTTATATGAAAAAGCAATCGAATTTGCTAATCTTAAAAGTACTGATACATTAGTTGATTTATATTGTGGTACAGGTACTATTGGTTTATTTGCTGCGAAAAGTGTTAAAAAAGTAATTGGTATTGAGCTTATTAATGATGCAATTAAAGACGCTAAAGTAAATGCAATTAAAAACAATATAAGTAATGTTGAATTTATTTGTGGTGATGCAGCAGTTATTTCTACAAAATTAATTCAAAGAAATGAAAAAATTGATGTTGTAGTAGTTGACCCACCTCGTAAAGGTTTAGATATTGAAACAATTGAAGCAATTAAAAAGATGACACCTGATCGTTTAGTTTATGTTTCTTGTGATGTTGCAACATGTGCTCGTGATTGCGCTATATTATCAGATATGTATAAAGTTGAAATGATTCAACCGGTTGATATGTTTCCACAAACTACACATGTTGAGTGCGTAATACAGTTAACATTGGCAAAATAGCTTGTGTTTATAACGGTTTGTTGCCCATAAAAAGCACTTTTTCAGAAGGCTAAAAAACAATAAAAATATAGATGACATGCAATTTTAACGATGAATCCATAGATGACAAAATTAGGCTATGGGCGTAAAATGTTTTCTGATTTGTATTCGAATTTTAAGAATAACAGAAATTGTGTACTAGTTTAATCTATCTAAAAAACTCAAATTTGTATTTGTAATAATACAGATCTGAGTTTTATTTTTGCAATATCTTATTATAAATTTAAAGTGTAAGTAAGTTGTAAATTGTAAAAAACGTTATGAATTTAAAGTGAAAAGTAAAAATCAAATTATAAAAAACCGTATTTATGAAGTAATTACGAACCGTTTGACACCAAATTATGTCAAGCGAAATTGAAAATGTCTCAAAAAATGTTAATTATTAGCACCGTATTCTGCTCGGTGCTTTTGTTTGTTTAAGTAAGCATTGAAAGATGCTTGCTTCCACGGATGATCCATTCTTGGGATATTTTGCTTCTTGGGTTTTACTTCAACTACTTCATCAAATGTCTTTGATTGTACTTCTCTTTGCTCTACAACTTCTAAGCCAAATAATTGATCAT
>CAMQTJ010000057.1 GCA_947037125.1 uncultured Holdemania sp. | reverse complement strand
AGTTGTTTCTAAACTTTCCATACCAGGAAACATTGGTTCAACATTTGCACTCAATGCAGCAATTGTAATATTAAAATCAGCACATGCTCTTTTAAGTTCAGCAACATTATGCTCACTCATTTCAACTTGTGAAACTTCAACACAACTAAATCCATTTGCAGATAATTTTTCTAATGTAGCATAAACTCCATTATCAATAATATTTTGGCGTAAAGCCATCATTTGTACTCCGATTTGCGCTTTTTTACTCATAATTTATATTTTCTCTCTTTCCTGTAGAATTTGATTCTACAATTTTATCAATTAATTTAATTGGCTTTGCTGCTTGTTGCACTTTGATATATTCATCATTTTCATTTATAATTGCCTCATAAAACGATGCTATACAATTAAAATGACTAGCTCCATAATAATGTTTTGATCCTTCAAGTTTTTGATCTTCACAAATACATTTAACTTCTTCATTTTCATATACATACAGTTTAGAATTATTGATAACAACTCTAGCTTTTTCCATAATTATTTCAATTTCAACTGCCGAATTAGAGCAATATGAAATTGTTGCAAAAAATATACCTGTAACTTTATTTCCAAAGTCAAGATGAGCAACTGAAGTATCTTCAACTTCTATCTCTTCAAGGTGTAAACTTGCAATTTTACCTTTAATTGATTTAACATCACCAATTAAGTATTGCATAAGATCTAATGTATGTACTGTTTGGTTAATCATACATCCACCACCTGCAAATTCCATTTTCCCACGCCATGGTTTAGTATCATAATAACCCATATCACGATTCCATGTAACCATACCTTTACATCCTAATACATTACCATAAGTCTTTTCATCAATTATTTTTTTCATTTCTATAGTAGTATTATTATATCTATTTTGCAGACAAACTCCGATTTTAATATCATACTGTTTTTCTAATTCAAATAATTCTTGAGCTTGATTATAAGTTAATGCAACAGGTTTTTCAGTAAACACATTTACATGATATTGTGCGCAAAGTTTTGCAGCACTAACATGTAAATAATGTGGTAAACAAATGTGAACTACATCTAGTTTTTCTGTTTTAAGCATCATTTCTAAATCATCATAAAAATTATATTCGCTGTATGTTTCCTTTAAACTTATATCAGAATCACATACCGCAATAAGTTTTGCATTTTTACATAGCTTAATCGCTTCAAGATGAATCACTGATATTGTTCCCATTCCTATAATTGCAACATTTAACATAATCAAACACCACTTTCTATTTGTATTTTTTAAAGACAACTAGAAATAATGATTATTCATTATTTCTAGTTAATATACTATTTATTTTCGTTAGCAGCTTTTTCTTGTAATAGTTTGTGGAATAATTCTTCATCAAAATCCACATCAACTTCTTTTCCAAGCCAGCTTGATAAATGAATAGCATTAGCTAGTCTTACACCGTTAATTCCATCAGTACCAGGTGCTACTAAAGGTGTTTTATCAATTATATTTGCTGCAAAGTTTTTAAGTACATCAGCATGTTGAGCACCCCAAACATTAGGGAATTCAATTGTTTCTGTTTCCATAACTGATGAATCAAAGCCCATAGCTCCACCCATCATTAATTTGAATACAGAAGCTTTATCTTTAGTATTTGCATTAACTTCTTGCTCTGATTGCTTTAAACGTGTAATTTTAGCAGTTTTAGATCCTTCAACAACAATCTTACCTTTATCACCAAAGATTTCAAGACGATCTGTTCCCATTAAGTCATGAGTACATGTAACAAATACACCAGTAGCTCCATTACCGTAATCAAAGATTGCAGTAACTTCGTCTTCAACAGCTATATCTCTGTGTGAACCATATTTGCAATTAGATACTACAGATTTAGGCATTCCACACATCCATTGTAATAAGTCAATTTGGTGAGGTGCTTGATTAACTAAAACTCCTCCACCTTCTCCACCCCAAGTTGCGCGCCATGCACTCATATCGTAATACGCTTGAGGACGGTACCATGTTGTGATGATCCAGTTAGTACGGCGAATTGCACCGATTTCACCATTGTCAATAATTTCTTTTAAACGACGGTATAATGGATTCATTCTTTGATTAAAGAATACACCAAATGTAAGTTCTGGTTTAGTAAGTGATAATGCATTAATTTCAGCAACTTGCTTTGTGTAAACACCTGCAGGTTTTTCAAGTAATGTATGAAGCCCTCTGTTTAATGCATCCATACCAACTTGTGCATGGAAGTAATGAGGTAATGTCGTAACAACAGCATCAATATTCCCACTATCCATCATTTCAATATAATCTGTATATACAGGAATATTTGGGAACTTTTCTTTTAAATTTGCTAAAATATTTGTATCGATGTCACAAAATGCTCCTACTTCAATTTGATCAAATTTTATATCTGATATAGGCATTCCACCTTGAGCATTAATTTGAACACCTGTAATCAATGAACCATAAATTGAACCTTGTTGACCAACTCCTACAATTCCTAATCTAACTTTTTCCATTATATTTTCTCCTTAATTTTTTTTAACATTTTTACTACTTCTACATATTGCATTTTATAACCATCTTCACCACTAATGTTTGCATCAGTATTAACAACACTTTCAACATCATCAAGTTCTAATGATTTAAGAGAACCAAACATCGCTAAATGGGGTTCAAGGGTTAAAAACCCTTGATATCCATTTTTAATTGCATCTGTTAAAATTTCTTCAATCTTACCATCACCTGTTCCTGCAAGAACATTGTATGAAACACTGTAACTTGCATCTTTAATGTGAATGTATTCAATATGTTGCTTAAGTAATTCATAAGCCTCTATAGGGTTAATTTGACATTGAACAAAATTAGCAAAATCAAATATAGCCTTAAAATTTTCACTATTTACTTCATCAATAATAAGTTTGCATCTTCTTGGTATATCACCAAAGATATCTTTTTCGTTTTCATGTAATAATATAATATTGTGATCTTCAGCGATTTTTGTATATTGTTTTAATTTACAAATTACTTCATTTTGATAATCATCATAATTTAGTTCAGGTTTAATGAAGAAGCTAAACATACGAATATATTTACATCCAGACACTTGAGCAATTTTACAAAGATTTGCTAAATCAATTAATTGTTTTTCAAAACCTTCTTGATCATCGATAAATACTTTACCAATAGGCGAACCAATTGAAGAAATCTTGATACCATTTTGATTTAATCTAGGTAAGATATTACTTACAAATTCATCATAATTATAATCATTAATACTCTTACCATCAACACCTCGTATTGATATGTGTTGCATACCTAATTGTTTAACAACTTCAATTTGCT
This sequence comes from uncultured Holdemania sp., assembly GCA_947037125.1. Lineage (GTDB taxonomy): Bacteria > Bacillota_I > Bacilli_A > Erysipelotrichales > Erysipelotrichaceae > RGIG1896. The sequence continues at coordinate 12,239 of CAMQTJ010000057.1, read as the reverse complement.
TGTCTAAACTATCTGATATTTCATCAGCAAATCCTGATATTTTAATATTTTCTATCATAATTATTACCTTTCAATATTATCTATATTACAATTGTATCACTAAAACTTATTTTTTTATAATTTTATTCTTCTATTGAACTTTCCATTTTAATTCTTTGGATTTCACCTTGAATTTCATTCATTTTTTCTTTATCTAAAGGGTAGAATTTCATTGCAATTAATGAACAAATCCAACCAATCATTGGCATACCAATAAATAAGAATACTCCTACATATAATAATTCGGGTGTTGCTGGTGTAGTAGCTACTGGCATAGAGTCAACAAATCCAATTGCAACGAATGCAAATCCTACAATTGTTGCTGCTAATGATGAAATTAATTTATCAACAAATGAGAATAATGTTCCCATCATTCCTGGAACATATCTACCAGAACGATAAGTTTCATAGTCAGCACAGTCAGCAATCATCGGGATAACGATATTACCAGAAATATTCATTGAAGCAGTCATTAAGATTAAAACTAATGCATAAGCTACTGTGAAAAGATTTAACGTACTAAAGTTTAATTGTGTCATATCTTGTGTTAATAACATGAAACCTAAAATTGAAGCGAATCCCATTGCAAACCAAGTAGAAACAACTAAAGCCTTTTTTTGACCCATTTTACGTGCATATTGTATACCAACCATAAGAATTAGTAGAGATGGTAGTGTTGTATATCCTGCAATTGAACCTGATAAACCAAAATCACCTGCAATAACCCCATAAATTACCATTACAACAGCTGTATTACGCATTGTAGAACCTGCTAATTTATCTGTCGAAGCTGCAAATATTAACATTTGAATTGCTCTATTGTTTTTGATAACATCAAAGTAATCTTTAAATTTAATCATTGGACCTTTTGTACCTAATCCAAAAAATTCAGTTCTGTCTTTTTTTGCAATACCAATCATTGCTAATATTGTACAAATACCAGCACCAATTAACGCTAACATTAATAATTCATTAAAGAAACCTTGAGTAAATCCACCATGTTTTGGCTCTAAGTAATTAGCTACAAGTATAGCAGCACCTGCAAATAATAATGTATTGTAAATCCCATCAAATAAACTGAATGTTGGTCTTTGTTCTGGATCATTTGTTAAACACGCCTGAGCAGCTTTTGTACATGCTGTTTGGAATGTATATCCAATAATATAAATACCATAAATTAGAACAAAATAAATAACTCTAAATCCTTCTGGCATTAAATGCGTTGTAGTAAATAATATAATACATGCAAAGAACATGATTACATAGCCAAGCAACATAGCTGGTCTAAACTTACCAAACTTAGTATTAGTTTTATCAATCATAAATCCAATTAGTGGATCTGTGAAACCATCAAAAATACGCATAGCTGTAAGTAACATTGATGTTGTTCCCAATAATAAACCTGCAATACCAACACAGTAATATGAAACATACATCATTAAGAACATAAATATATTTGTTGCTGTGTTATTAAGTGCAAATAATCCAATTTGCCAATTCTTTGCACGATTATAAACGATTTCTTCTTTTGCTTTTACTCCATTGATTTTTGTATTATCTAAAAACCATTGGTAATGTGCTTCAACGTCTTTCCCAATAATGACTTGAAGTGTGTTTTTTACTACTACATCAATAACACCCTCTAATTTTTTAATTTCTTCGATATTAACTTTAGTAATATCTTTAATAGTAAATCTTAGGCGAGTTGCACAACGATCTAATGCTGTTACATTTTTTTCCGTGCCAATATTTGCTAATATTGCACTTTCGATACAATTTTTCATTTCGTATCCTCCTCTTTGCAAATATATAATAACACTTGTATACAAGATAGTCAATAGCTTGTATACAAGTTTTTAATAATATGTTAAATTATTACTATTTATTTTAAAATACTTAAATTAGAACTAATTAAAAAGTTAATAAATGTGATATAATAGATACAGAGGTGCAATATGCAAAAAAATCCAACCATGAATATCGTATATGATAATGTTAAGCATGATATTATTTATATGATACTTAAACCCAATGATTTAATAAGCGAAATCGAAATATCTAAAAAATATAATGTTTCAAGAACACCTGTTAGGGATGCCTTTAAGAAATTAGTTAGTGAAGATTTATTAGAAGTAAGACCTCAACGAGGTACTTTTGTATCAAAAATCGATTTAGATGCTATTAATGATATTATGTTTATGAGAGATAAAATTGAAGTTTCTATTGTTAGAAACCTTGTTAATCGAATAAGTGATATACAAATGCTTACTCTTTTATCAATTTTAAAAAAACAGGAAAAATTACTTGATGTACATAATATTACAAGTGAAGTATCTGAATTATTCCTAAGTTTAGATAATGAATTTCACGAAACTATTTTTTCATTTGAAGGAAAAACAAGAGTTTGGGAATTATTATCTAATATACAAGTTCATTATTTACGTTTTAGAGTTTTTATTGATCATTGTGACCATCAAATACTTACAGGCATCTATAATGACCATTTAGCTATCTTTGAATGTCTAAAATTTAAGGATATATCAAAACTTGAAGATATATATTCTAAACATCTATACAATGGAGTAAAGAACCAAACCATTAAAATTTTCGAAAATGCAGATTACTTCAAAAATTTCTAGAAAAAAAACATTACAGGTACCTGTAATGTTTTTTTTATTATCTTTGAACTCTACCTGAAGTATTACCCTTCATTAGACTTTCAACTTCTTCAATTGTTGCATGATTAAAATCTCCACTAATTGTATGCTTTAATGCAGAAGCTGCTACTGCAAATTCTAAAGCATTTTTAAAATCTGTAGTTAGTAAACCATGAATTGCACCAGCTGCAAAACTATCACCACCACCAACACGGTCAATAATTGGATTGATATCATATTTTTTTGATTCATAAAATTCATTACCATCATAAATTAGTGCTTTCCACCCGTTGTGTGTTGCACTATATGATTCTCTTAAAGTTGTAATAACATATTCAAATTTAAGATCAGCATGCATTCTTTTAATAATATCATAATAACCTTCACTACTAGTTTCACCATTTTCAACATCTGCATCAGGCTTATATCCTAAGCACATTTCTGAATCTTCTTCATTTCCGATACAAACATCAACATATTTCATTAATGGAATCATAACATCTTGAGCTTGTTTTGTAGTCCATAATTTTTTTCTAAAATTTAAATCAACCGATACTTTTACATTATTATTTTTTGCAGCAATTAGTGCAGCTTCAACAATTTTTGCACTACTTGGTGAGATAGCTGTTGTGATTCCTGAAAAATGGAACCAATCAGCACCCTTCATTATTGCATCAAAATCAAAATCTTCTACAGTTGCAGTTGCAATTGAAGAATTAGCACGGTCATAAATTACTTTACTTGGTCTTAATGATGCACCAGTTTCTAAAAAGTAAATACCAACACGTTCTCCACCACGGCTAATATCATCTGTATTAACACCAAATTGTCTTAATGCATTAATTGCACTTTGACCAATTTCATTTTTAGGAAGTTTTGTAACAAATTTAGCATCATGATTATAATTAGCTAGTGATACTGCAACATTAGCTTCACCACCACCATATACAACCTCAAAGTTGTTTGCTTGTGCAAATCTTAAATTTCCATTTGTAGAAAGACGTAACATTATTTCGCCTAAAGTTATAATTTTCATATTTTTTACTACCCTTTCATTAGGTGTACTTTAAATCCACCAAAGTCTTGTTTAATATATATAAATTTCTCAACATTTTTATTATCAGTTAATAAAGTATCATAATCAAACTCAATACCTTGATCACTTAAAAATCTAATTGCACGTCTAACACTTGTACAGCTAATTGCAATATGACCAACACATGTTTCGTCATTATTGATAATTTCAATCTGTTCAGAAGCAAAAAATCCTTTTGAAGTTTCTTTAATGCCTTTATTTAAAATTTTGTCTAAACTTAATGCTAATTCTTTAGATTGTTTTTCATTTGAATTAATTGCAACATGAGCAACTTTTAAATCAAGCATTTTGTACATAGCATCTTTAGTTAATTGTTCAATCTTACCAAAGTCATTATTCTTGATTGCTTCAGCATCAATCATCCATGTACCACCACAGGCAACAATCTTATCAAATCCTAAATAATCGTGCATATTTGCAGGAGTAACTCCTCCTGTAGGCATAAATTTCATTGTATTATATGGTCCACTTAATGCCTTAATCATTTTAATACCACCTGCAGCTTCAGCAGGGAAAAACTTAACTGTATTTAATCCTAATTCAATTGCTGCTTCAATATCAGATGCATTTGCACATCCAGGTATAATAAGAATATCATTATCTACACAATACTTTACAACAACAGGATTTAATCCTGGTGATACAATAAATTGTGCACCAGCACTTATTGCCTCATCAACTTGCTTAATCGTTAAAACAGTACCAGCACCTACAAACATATTTTTGTAAGTATCGCTAATTAGTTTAATTGAATCTTTTGCACAACTTGTTCTAAATGTTATCTCACAAACTGGTAATCCACCATCAATAAGTGCCTTAGCTAGTGGTAATGCATGTTCAAGTTCATCAATTTTTAATACTGGAATAATCCCAAAATCTGATATTTTATTTAATAATTCATTCATTTTATAATACCTCCTAAATTCATCATATCACAGATAAAAGCAAAATCAAGTATTTTCTAATTTTTTTTTAGATATATCTATATATTTTTTAGATAACATCATGTTATAATAATATACAAGGAGATATGTTATGGAAAATGAAAAATATTTTACCCAAATTCTTGATTTATTAGAGAACCATTTTGATAAATCTTGTGAATTTGTATTACACAACAATATAAATGCTTATGATGAAACAATTATTGATATTAGAAATTCTCATGTTACTGGTCGTAAAATTGGTGATGGTGGAGGTAAATGGGGTCTTGAAGTAATGTCTAATGATCAAGTAGATTCCGTTAGATATAATAAAATTATGGTAACTGACGAAGGTAAAATAATTCGTAATAGTTCAATTTTCTTTTGTGATGAAAATGGAAAAAAGACTCATTCTTTATGTATTAATCAAGATATTAGTGAATTAGTAAAAGCACAAAATGCACTTGCTAGTATATCTAAATATGATAGTGATAATGATAGTGATAAATTCGTTGCAGATGTAAATAATTTACTAGATATATTAATAGATGAATGTAAAAAAATAAATCAAAAAAAGCCTGAATTAATGAACAAAGATGAAAAACTTGAAATCGTCAAATTTTTAAATAGTAAAGGTGCATTTTTAATTACTAAAAGTGGTGATAGAGTATGTGAATATTTGAAAATATCAAAATTCACTTTATATAATTATCTAGAAATAATTAAGTAGGTTTTATATGTTATTTAAAAAAAGAAAAAATAAATCAGTAATCATACATTCACCATGTGATGGAACATTTATTAAAATGCAAGATATTAAAGATCCTGTTTTCTCACAAAAAATGATGGGTGATTGTTTCGCAATTTCACCGTCAAGTAGTACAATATGTTCGCCAATTGATGGAAAAGTTATTATGATTTTTCCTACAAATCATGCTGTAGGAATTTTAACAAAGCAAGGTGATCAAATATTAGTTCATATCGGTATTGATTCAGTTAGTCTAAAAGGTAAAGGTTTTACAAGAATCACAAAAATCGATAATAACGTAAAAGTTGGTGATCCATTAATTAGTGTTGACTTAGAATTATTAAAAAGCAATGAAATTATAAGTGATGTTATTGTTATTTCAACTAAAAATGACATAAATATAATCACTGAAATTAATATTTTAAAATGCGGTGATAATATTGCAAATATTATTGTTAAGCTATAAATAATATCAAGTATATTACAATTTTTATCTTTATAAATTAAAAAAATCATCAATTGTTGATGATTTTTTTATAATGTTATAGTTAAAATTACTAAAATATTAATAGCTAATCTTTCAATTATAAAAATATACCGTGCTTTAAAACATCCATTACTTGATCAACTATAGCTTCTAAATCTTCATCTTTTTCAAACATTACATATTTCAATCCAATAAAGTTACTAATTCCCATTAAAACATACGCGATAACTGTTGAATCAATGTCTCGTATCTCATTTTTTCTTTTGCCACTATTCAATCTTATTATATACTTCAACGCAAAAGACTCATAATACTCTATAAATAATGATTTATCTACATAAAGTGATTCCCAAATAATATTATACATATATGGTTTAAGCTTAATAACCTCTAAAAATCCAAGTAACCCAAGTTTTTCAGTATCTATTCTACCTTCACAACTTTCTGTTTTCATTGCGATAAATTTACGAATGTCATGGCTATATTGATTTAAAAGATAACAATAAAGAGAAAATTTATCTGGAAAATATATATAAAAAGTCCCTAAAGCTACGTTAGCTTTTTTCGTAATATCGTTTATTGAAGTACTATAATATCCTTTTGTACCAAATTCTATTTCTGCTGATTGTGTAATTTTTTCTAATGTCACTAAACCTCTTTTGGTTTTTGGCATATTAACTAATTTTTGCTCCATGACAATCTCCGTTTCATCTTATAAAGCTATTATACCATATAATCAAGCTTTTCTAAATTTATAAAGCCCTTTAGTATACTTAAAAAGATTATTGGTCGCTCATAAAAGGATGCATGACCTGTTTGTGGTAACATTATTAGCTGTGCATTAGTCATTTTATCCACAATTAATTTTTGCTCATCAATTGGCGTTATATGATCTTGTTCGCTACCTATTACTAGTGTTGGAATATTTATATCACTTAATTTATCAATAATGTCATATTCACTTGCTGAATTTGTCAATCTGATCATAGAATCCATAAATTCTTTTGATGAAAAAACATTATTTACTAAAACTTCTTTTCTATTTTTCATCCATTCTTTTTTTCGTTCATAAAATTGCGGTGAATAAATAACCGGTATCGTTGTACAATAATAAGCCTCTGGATTATTACTCGCAAGATTCCATGCATCACCTATTTCTTTGAGCCAAGCATTTGTTTTTGCGACTGTATTAAATAGCACTAATTTTTCAACCATACTTTGATATTTATGAACAAACTGCAATGCAACTTCACCACCATAAGATGTACCCATAATTGAAAGTTTTTTGATCTTTAATTCATCGAGTAATCCTTTAACAATTTCTACTTGGATATCTTGAGTATATTCACTTTTTGCCTTGGATGATTTTCCTTGATCTAAAAGATCAATTAAAATTAATTGATTATCTCTAGAAATTTCATTTTCAAAACTTTTCCAACTATTACATGACATCATAATACCATTTAAGAACAATAAGGGCTGACCCATACCGTATACTTCATAATGTATATCATATTCTTCAAATTTAAAATAACTCATACTAACGCTTAGCAATTAGCAATAAATCAATTGCTGTTTGATATAGTTCTTCATGATATTTAGGATTTGCAATTGCAATTAAACGTTTAACTCTTTCTTGAATACTTGTTCCTCTAAGATGTGCAACACCATATTCTGTAACTACAATATCAACATCATTACGTGATAATGAAACAGCAGCTCCTTGTTTAAGTTGACATACAATTTTTGATTTTTCTTCTTTGATATTAGTTTCTTTATTTCTTACCATTGCAGTAGAATATAGAGCTATTATAGAACGACCATTTTTAGACCTTTGAGCCCCAATCGCAGTATCAGCTTGTCCACCAGTACCACTAAATTGTGTAGAACCTAAAGATTCACTTGCACATTGTCCCGTTAAATCAACCTCTAGTGTTGTATTTATTGAGACTTGATTATCGTTAAGTGCAATCACTGAAGGATCATTTACATAGTTTCCATCTAAAAATTCAATCGATGGATTATCGTCAATAAATTCATATAATTCTTTTGTTCCCATTGCAAATGTAGTAATGATTTTATTTTTATTTTTTTGTTTTTTTGCTCCAGTTATTACATTAGCTTTTACAAGTTTCATCATACCAGTTGTTAGCATTTCAGTATGAATACCTAAATCTTTTTTATCCATTAAATAATCCGCAACAGCATTAGGAATTCCACCTATCCCTAATTGAAGGCAATCACCATCATTAATAAGATCAGCAATATACTTTCCTATTACTTTATCTTTTTCATTAACAGGAGCATCAAGTAATTCAGGAACCTCGTAGTTAGTTGCAATAAAATAGTTAACATCACAAACTTTAACCTGTACATCACCAAATGTTCTAGGATAGTTAGGATTCATCTCCAATATTTTAATTTCAGCAGCTTCAAACATCCTTTTCTCATAAGTATTAGATAAACTTAAAGAAACAAAACCATGTTTATCAGGCATACTAGAAGCACCAACATAGATATTAGGAACACGACACGCAAGTCTTTTAATACCTGACAAGTGTAAATGATTAGGAATGAATGAAATGTTTCCGTTTTTATGAGCCTTTCGTAAGCCAGACGTATAAAACCATCCTTCAACACTGAAAGATTCTTTATATTGCTCACTTGCGAAAAATTCATAATCAGTCAACGGTAAGCAATTCGATACTACTACATCTTTAACATTTTCAGCTATTGTGTGAAGTTGAAGTAAAAATTCACGAGCTTCACATGCTCCAAGTCCTGTTACTATATAATCATTACTTTTCACTAATGCAAGTGCTTGTTTTACTGTAATTATATTATCATCCATATTATATATATCTCCTCATAGATTAAATTAAGTAAGAAGGGTGATTTTACTCACCCTATTTTGATCAATTATTTTGCTTCGATTTCTTCTAATGTTTCAATTTCGCGTACTTTCGCAAAAACTTCAGTTCCGTCTTCAAGAATAGTATACTGTAAAAGTGACATAGAATCTACACCCCAACGTTTACCATCTGAATAATCCACAGTTCCACCCATAGGTACGTTAATTGGTTCTTGCTCCATAGCTTTAATAAAATTTTCATGATTTAACACATCACCATTAGCAGCAACTCTTTCAACGCCTTCTACAAATACTTTACCAGCAACATATCCTGCAATTGCAAATGAATTTGTAGCATAACTTGTTTTCAATTCATCACTTAATGCTGAATTGTTAATTGTTCCAATAAATAATCCTGCTTCTTCTTGACCTTTTTCAGAGAATACATCAACCCATGCATTTACATATAAAGGTCTTTCTGGATTAAATTTTGATTCATCAACTGCTGTTACATCAGCATTATTATAAGATGTGAATACTGGAACATTAAGCCCAGCGTCATTTAACGCTACAAGACTTTGTTTAAATGGTTCTTGGTTAACAGCTAATATAATTGCCGAAACACCTGCTTCTTGTAATTTTTGAACACCTGTTGCATAAGTTCCTTCACCAACTGCTTCAATAACTAAACTGTCTGTTTTTCCTAATACTTCAGCTTCTTCTTTAATTCCTTCAAATATACCATTTCCTGCTTCATCATTAGTATATAATACACCAACTTTTGCATCTGCTGCTAATTTTTCTGAAGCTTCAGCTCCATAAATTGCTTCATTGAATGCACGAGCAGTCATAATACGACCATCTGTTTTATAGATTGGTTGTACTGCCATTACAGGATTACCAAGTGATTCTTTAAAATAAAGATCATTAATACCTGTTGCAGCATATACCATAGGTATTCCAATTTCTTGAATATAATCAACTGTCGCACCAACTGTAGGTGTTCCAAAATGTCCAACTAAAGAGAAAATTTCATCTTCTTCTACTAATTTTTCAGTTAAAGTTTTCCCTGTAGCAGCATTAAATCCATCATCATAAGTAACAAATTCAATTGTACGACCATCAATACCACCATTATCGTTAACTTCTTTAAATACTGCAATTAATGCATCATTGAATGGTGTTCCAACAAATGCAAATGCACCTGAAGTAGCAGCTGTGTTACCTACTAGGATTGTTGTATCTGTAACTCCTTGTGACACCTCTGAAGTAACTTCTGGTGTTTTTGTAGGTTCTGGACCATCTTTTTTGCTACAACCAACTACTGATAAGCATAAAACAAGTGCTGCCATGATTAATAATAATTTTTTCATTTCTTTCTCCTCCTATTTTTTATGAATAACTAGCTTTTCTAGTTCATTCCAATTTAATGGTACTATTTTTTTTCTCCAAGGTAAGCTGTAAATAGTGATTCATCTTTTAATAAATCTTCACAATTACCTTCCATTTTAATTTTTCCAAGTTCTAATACATAAGCATAATCAGCTATCTTTAGTGTTTGATAAGCATTTTGTTCAACAATTAAAATTGTTGTACCCTCATTTCTTATTTCTTGAATAATATTAAATATTTCCTTAACAATCAATGGTGCCAATCCTAACGAGGGTTCATCAAGCAATAATACTTTAGGATTAGACATTAACGCTCTTCCTATCGCTAACATCTGTTGTTCTCCACCTGACAATGTTGATGCTTGCTGTTTTTTACGATCTTTTAAAACCGGAAAATAGCCATATACGCGATCAAGATTATCTTTTAAAATTGATTTTGATTTAATTTTATAACCACCTACAAATAAATTTTCTTCAACTGTTAGTCCATTTAAAATTAATCTTCCTTCAGGTGATTGAATAATACCTTTAGATGCAATTTTATACATATCAGTATTCGCTATATTTTCACCAGCTAATTCAATACTTCCTGATTTAACTTTAACAATACCTGAAACTGACCTTATAACAGTTGACTTACCAGCTCCATTTGCTCCTAAAAGAGCTATTATACTTCCCTTTGGAACATCAATATTTATACCTTTAACAGCTTTAACGATCCCATAATCTATAACTAAATCTTTAATTTGTAATAAATATTCCATCTAATCACCACCTAAATATGCTTGTTGCACATCTTTATTTTCTTGTATTTGTGATGGGTTTCCAATAGCTAACATCTTTCCAAAAGAAATAGCACAAATAGTATCACAAATATCCATTACAAGACCCATATCGTGCTCGACTAGGAAAATTGTACAATCAAAATCTTTTTGTATTTGTTTAATGGTTTTAGCCAGTTCTTGGGTCTCGATATCATTTAATCCTGCCGCAGGTTCATCCAATATAATTAATTGTGGATCACTCATTAGTGTTCTTGCTAATTCAATTTTCTTTAATATTCCGTAAGGTAATCCTAGTGGTATTAAATTTTTATACTTTAATAAATCCAACCTTTTTAAAACTTCAATAGCCTTAGCTTCAATCAAATATTCTTCTCTTTTTAATTTCTTTGAATGTGTAATTTGATCAAATAAATTACTATAATATTTTGTATGCGAAGCAACTTTCATATTATCTAAAATTGATAGCTCCCAAATAAGTTCAACATTTTGAAATGTTCTAACTATTCCACACTTTAAAACATCATGTACTTTTATAGTTTTTAAATCAATAGTTTCATTATTACTACTATAATAATTAATATCTCCTGATGTTGCTTGATAAAATTGAGTAATACAATTAAATACTGTTGTTTTTCCTGCACCATTTGGACCAATTAATCCAAATATTTCACCTCTTTTTACATTGAATGATAAATCATTAACTGCCTTTAACCCTCCAAATTGCATTAATAAATTTTGAACTTGCAAAATATTATCATTAAGTTCAACACTGTCATTAGCTTTTTTTAAACTTATCAATTTTTTATTTAACCTATTATTTTCCTTAGCCATTATTTTTTTTTCATGTTCAACTTTTTTAGCAATTTTTTTAAGCAACAAACTCTTATCTTTTTTTCTTATTTCTAAAATCTTTATTTGATTTGCATATTTAGCTTGATAGCGAGATTCTACCAAAATCATATATTTTTCATTATTACTAATTCTATCAGCAACTAATTCATAAGTTAACTTAGGCATTTTTTTCACCTACCTTACTGTTTTTTAAGGTCAATAATTTTACTTTTATATCATTAAATAATTTAATTAATCCACCTGGATAAAACATAATAATTAATATAATTAATACACCACTAAATATCATACTTGATCCTGGATATTGATTAAAAAATGCAATATTTTTTAATACAGCTAAATCTAATCCAAAAATTACAAAACTTCCTAAAAGAATTCCCCAAACTGATTGACTACCACCAATTATTACT
>CAMQTJ010000056.1 GCA_947037125.1 uncultured Holdemania sp. | reverse complement strand
TTTAGGAATAGAATCAATTTCACCAATCATACTTACTTTAATATCATTATCCATAAGTTCTTTTAGAAATCTTGAAAAAAACAATGAAGGAAGTTTCATTAAGTAATTCACTTCATCTTTTTCTCTTTTCCAATTTTCTGTTGAAAAGGCATATAAAGTTAACACTTCTATGCCTAATTTATTTGCAGCTATTGAAATATCTCTAACTACTTCAACGCCACGATAATGCCCTTGAGTTCGGATTTTACCTTGCGCTTTTGCCCATCTACCATTGCCATCCATTATAATAGCTAAATGTTTTAGATTATTCATATAATTCTCCTATATCCTAAATAGAATTAAACAGTCATTATTTCTTTCTCTTTTTCATCCGCAATTTGATCAACCATAACAATTGCTTCATCAGTTAATTTTTGAATTTTTTCTAAACAATTTTTTTCAACATCTTCAGTAAATGATTCTTCTTTTTTAGCATCATCATTTGCATCACGACGTACATTTCTAATCGCAACTTTACCAGCTTCAGCAAATTTTTTAACATCTTTACAAAGGCTCTTACGAGTTTCGCCAGTAAGTGCTGGAATTGTAAGACGAATCATAGTACCATCACTATTTGGAGGTAATCCAAGACTTGATACATTAATTGCATGTTCAATACCTTTTAAAACTGATTTATCAAAAGGTTTAATAACAATAATACGGCCCTCTTGAATTGAAATTGAAGCCATTTGACTAATTGGTGTCATTTCACCATAATAATCAATTTCAATACCATTTAAAATATTTGCATTTGCACGACCACTTCTAAGTGTATTTAAGTTTGCACTAAGTGATTCAATTGCCTTACTCATTTTATCTTTTGTATCATCTAATATTAAAGTCATCATATAATTATTCTCCTCTTTTCACTATAGTACCCGTAACATTTTCCATTACTGCTTTTTTAATATTCCCTGTTTCATTCATATTAAACACAACTAAATCAATATCATTATCCATACACATTGAAGTTGCCGTTGTATCCATTACTGCTAATTTACGTTGTATAAGTTCCATGTATGTTAATACATCATATTTTTTTGCATTAGGATCAAGTTTTGGATCTGCACTATATACACCATCAACACCATTTTTAGCCATTAAAATCACATCAGCTTTTATTTCAGAAGCTCTTAATGCAGCTGTTGTATCTGTAGAAAAATAAGGACTACCAGTACCTGCACCAAAAATTATAACACGACCTTTTTCTAAGTGACGAATTGCGCGTCTTACGATAAATGGTTCAGCAATTTTACTCATTTCAATTGCACTTAATACACGAGTTGGAATGTCGATTTTTTCGCATGCACTTTGGATTGCTAATGCATTAATCATTGTAGCTAACATACCCATGTAATCTGCTTGAACTCTTTCGATTCCAATTTGTTCAGCCATTTTCCCACGGATAAAGTTTCCGCCTCCAACAACAATTGCAAGGTCTACTCCTAAATCATGAACTTCTTTTATTTCTAAAGCAAGACCGGCTAATATTTCAGGATCAAAATTATTACCATTAGCTGATAATGCCTCTCCACTTAATTTCAACAATACTCTTTTATACATATTCATCACTCCTTCTTTTCATCCGTTTTATTATATCATAAATTCAAGAAAAAAAAGGGTATAAAACACCCCTTTTTAATTTATTTTATAGCGTTAGCTACTTCTTCAGCAAAATTTTCTTCTTTTTTCTCAATTCCTTCGCCAACTGCAAAACGTGTGAAAGTAGAAACTTCAGTATTTTTTTGTTTTAAGTATGCAGCAACTTTGATAGTACCATCTTTAAAGAAAACTTGGTCAACTAGACACATTTCTTGTAAAGACTTACTTAAACGTCCTTCAACGATTCCTTGAAGTACTTTTTCAGGTTTCCCAGCTAATGATTCATCATTCTTAAGAATTCCTAATTGGATATTTTTTTCATGTTCAATAAAGTCAACATCCATATCATTACGAGATACAAATGATGGGCTCATTGAAGCAACTTGCATTGCGATATCATGAGCAGCTTCATTATCACTAGTGTTTTTAAGTGTAACTACACAAGAGATTTTACCACCCATATGAATATAATCACCAAAAGTGTCAGCATCGTCTTTAGTAAGAACAACAAATCTTCTTAATGTAATTTTTTCACCGATAGTAGCAGTAGCGTTCATAATTGTTTTATCAAGTGTTTCACCATTAACTACAAGAGCTAATGCTTCTTCATTTGTTTTAGCATCACTATTTAAAATAGCATTTGCACAAATATCAACAAGAGCTAAGAATTGTTCGTTTTTAGCAACAAAGTCAGTTTCACTATTGATTTCAATAACGATTGCTTTGTTTCCAATACATAAAGATTTTGTAAGTCCTTCAGCAGCTATTCTACCAGATTTCTTTACAGCTTTAGCAATTCCATTTTCTCTTAACCAGTCTGTTGCTTTAGCGATGTCACCATCACAAGCAGTTAATGCTTTTTTACAATCCATCATACCAGCACTAGTTCTGTCTCTTAATTCTTTAACTAATTTTGCACTAATAACAACGCTCATGATTACTTAGCCTCCGTAGTAGGAGTAGCTGTAGTTGGAGCAGTTGTTGGAGCAGAAGGTGTTCTAGGTGCAGAATTTTGTCTATAAGGCGCGTTCTCTCTAGGTCTTCTGTCGTTGTTATATCTGTTTGTACGAGGACGACGCTCATCATTTCTTTGGCGACGACGTCTTTCGTTTTCTTCGTGTTGTTGTTGAACGTTGATGATAACGTCTTTCATAGAGATATCAGCAGCTTCTTGGTTCTCTTGGTAAGCAACAGTTAATAATCCACCTTTTGCTTCAACAATTGAGTCAGCCATAACACCGATAATTAATTTAACTGAACGGATAGCATCATCATTTGAAGGGATTGGGTATGTAACTGAGTCTGGGTTACAGTTAGTATCAACCATACCAAATACAGGAATACCTAATTTTTTAGCTTCAGCAACAGCATTGTGTTCTTCATTAGGATCAACAACAAAGATTGCTTCAGGTAATTTTTTCATTTCTTTAATTCCACCTAAGAAATTCTCAAGTTTAGTTGCTTCTTTACGAATTTGTGCAACTTCTTTTTTAGGATATACATTAATAGCTCCTGATGCTTCCATTTCTTCGATTTCAACTAAACGCTTGATACGTTTTTGAATTGTACGGAAATTTGTTAAGATTCCACCTAACCATCTTTGGTTAATGTAAAAAGAACCTGAACGTAAAGCCTCATCTAAAACTACTTGTTGTGCTTGTTTTTTAGTTCCTACGAATAAAACTTTTCCACCTTTTTCAGAGATTGCTCTCATAGCAGCATAAGCTTCATCTAATTTTGATTGAGTTTTCTCTAAGTCGATGATATAAACTCCATTTTTTGCAGCGTAGATATATTGTTTCATTTTTGGATCCCATCTACGAGTTTGGTGTCCGAAATGAACCCCATTTTCTAACATTTTTTTCATTGAAATAACTGACATTTTTTTTCCTCACTTCCGTTATTTTCCTCCACCATTTCTAACAATAATAACTCTACTTATGAGCACGGAATTATTGAATCCATGGTGTGTGATGTACATCTTATCAGATGCCGTATATAACTGTATCATAAAACCTTTCTTTTTTCAATAGTTTTATCAGCTTTTATTAAGATTATATTTATATTTACTACATCTTGATTAAATGAACAATTAACTATAATTTAGCTATTAAATATCATGATGAATCAAATTATTTTAACTAACATAAATAAGTCTCGATAACTTTTGATATTAGCCTAATATAGTCAATATATTCAAAAAGATGAATACACAACTATTAGCTGGATTCATCTTTTAATTTATATTATTATATTAATTAACTACTTTTTATTCCCCACTTGCTGCAGCAATTCCTGCTAATTGACCAAAAACTGCAAAATCAACTATTGCATTACCACCTAAGCGATTAGCTCCATGAATATTCCCTGTAATTTCGCCTGCTGCATATAATCCTGAAATTGGCATATCGTTATCATTTAATACATGAGTACTTTCATCGATATTTACACCACCCATTGTATGGTGAACTGCAGGTTTACGAGGATATGCATAAAAAGGTCCTGTCTCAATTTTACTTGAATATGAAACTCTTCCAAATTCATCTTCCACACCAGCATCTACATAATCATTAAATTCAGCAATTGATTGTACTAATGCCTCAGCTGGAACATCAATTAATACAGCTAACTCTTCTAATGTTGGCGCACCTACATATCCTGATACATTATTTTCTAAATAATATTCAAGAGTCTTCCCACCTAAACTATGTGTTGTAGCAGGATCTTGTACTGTATCTGCTGAGAAAATTGAATACATTATGCTTCCAGTTTGCTCGATAATTGCTTTAGACATTTCATCACGTCTTCCATCTTCACGAACAAATCTTTCACCTTCTTGATTAATAAATACATCTACAGTAACAATATCATAAGTAGCTCCTGTTGTTGGATTACAATATGGAAGCAATTGAATTTGATCCATTGAAACAAGTTTTGCACCAGCATCTTGTGCCATAAAAATCCCGTCACCTGTTACAGATGGCATATTCGATGTTATTACATCAGCTCCTAAATCAGGCCATTTTTCACCTTCACAATATTCTTGACGTAACTCAACATTTCCAGCAAATCCACCTGTTGCTAAAACAACTCCATTTTTTGAATTTAGCGTAAGGATACTTCCATCTTTATTAGTTGCAGTTACTCCTACTACTTTATCACCATCCATAATTAATTCAGTACCATTAGTATCATATAAAATTTTAACATTTTCACTATTAGCTAGTGCATTATTATAAGCATTAATAAACCCTGTTCCATTTGGTGCAACTGAACCATGAGTTCTAGGATATAAAGATCCACCACCATGTGAAATTTCTTGGTTAAATTCCATTCCTAAAGATTCAAGCCACTTTAAAGATGGTAAGGCGTTGTCAGCCATGATTTGTACCATATTTAAATCTCCAACTTTGTCTCCACCATTCCAAGTTTGTAAAGCAAACCATTCTGGACTATCAAAAATAGCTCTATTTGATGTTAAAAACTCAACATACTGCGCTTTAACTGTAGCCATCAATTCTTCATGTTCTTCACTTACAGCTTTTTCATTTACAGCAAATTCTATTAAAGAACCTAAATCTCCCGAAACATTTTTAGCTACATCTTGTTTACTTGGATCAGGTGCATTATAAATACCACCTGCAACTATTGAATTTCCACCTAAAAAGCCAGCTTTTTCAATTAAAATTACACTAGCTCCCGCTTCTGATGCTGAAGCAGCTGCCGCAAGACCTGCGCCACCGCCTCCAACAATAATAACATCAGCACTTAATTCTTGTTCATATTTTTTTGCTGGAGCATCATCTCCAAAAATTTCCATATTTGCATTCGCTTGAACTAAACAATCTTCAACTGCTCTTAAAAATGCAGAACTAGTAATTGTTGCACCAGTTACAGTATCTACACCAATAGCTTGATTGTCCATAAACTCAAGCATTACACTATTTACTGCCTGATCTGCAATTCCTGGTGTATCCTGATGATCTACTTGAATAAATGAAACACTACCATTTTCTACTACCATTGAAATTGAAAGTTCTCCATGCATCCCACTTGTTGTTGCTTCATACTTACCATCTGTAATATTTGGCTTTGATTCTTTAGCACTACAGCCTGATATAACACTAAATACTAAAATTAAAGAAAATAGCTTTGCTAAAAGTTTTTTATTCACACTTTACCTCCCGTTGTAAGTTTTCGTTATTTAGCATAACTTTACATTACAAGCATAAAGCTTTACACTAGTGAAGTCAATCACAATAGCAAACAAATGTTATTTTTTTAACAATATTATAATTTTACATATAATCTTATTACTTTTCACCATTTTTCATAGAATAAGGATGATTATTTAATACAACCATTTTTAACTTATCAATTGATACATGAGTATATATCTGTGTAGTACTAAGATTACTATGCCCTAACAATTCTTGTACAACTCTTAAATCAGCCCCATTATCAAGTAGATGTGTTGCGAAAGAATGTCTAAACATATGTGGATGAATACCAACATGCATATTAGCTAATACCCCAGCTTTTTCGCAAATCATTTGAATTGATCTTTCACTAAGCTTATTACCCTTTTGATTCAAAAAGAAATACTCACTATTATTAAGATTAAATATACTATAATAATCATTAAGATATTTATTCATTAATTTTAAACATCTGTTATGAAATGGAACCATTCTTTGTTTATTGCCCTTTCCCATAATCACTAATACTTGTTCATCAAAATAAATATCGCAAACCTTAAGATTACTAACTTCTGAAACACGCAATCCACTTGCATACATTATTTCAATAAGTAAGCGATTCCTGATTGAAACAGTATCATCTAAATCAAATACATTTAAAATATTATTGATGTCATCATAACTTAAAAATTCTGGTAGTTTTAATCTTTTACTTGTCGTTTTAATATTTTTAACAGGATTATTTTCAATACCATGATATCGATTTAAAAATAAATAAAATGACTTTATTGAGGAAATATTACGTGAAAAAGAAGTATCATTCAACTTAGTTGACGTAATACTTCCATTTCTTAATTGTTGAATAAAGTTTAACATTATAAAATTATCGACATCTTCAAAATTATCAATCGCATTATTATGTAAATAAATAATAAATCGACTTACATCGCGAAAATAGGCATCACTTGTGTGTTTTGACCCACTTTTATTATTTTTTAAATAATTGATAAATAATTCTAAAAATTCATCCATTATAATTTCTCCTTGAACTCCTTAATTACTTCAATTGCTTGAATACCAAAAGCTTGTTTTCTTTCATTTTTAGCTACCTTTGTTCTTAATGCCATAATACCAAAATTCGCATTCATTGGCTGAAAGTTCTTTTTATCTGCATGAGTAATATAATGAGCCATAGCCCCAATCATACAAGTATTAGGTAAAGTTATTAAAGGTTCATTATTTAAATGTTTAGCCATATTGATTGCAGCAAGCATACCACTTGCACAACTTTCAATGTATCCTTCAACACCACTCATTTGACCTGCAAAAAAGATATTAGGATTATTTTTTGATTGATATGTAGGATTTAAAACAATAGGAGAGTTGATATAAGTGTTACGGTGCATTACACCATATCTTACAACATTACAATTTTCTAACCCTGGAATTAACGATAATATTCTTTTTTGTTCACCCCAAGTTAAATGTGTTTGAAATCCCACAACATTATATAATGAAGCAATCGCATTATCTTGTCTTAATTGCACAACAGCATAAGGTCGCTTACCACCATCTTGTTCTAATCCCACAGGTTTCATAGGACCAAATAATAAAGTCTTATCCCCACGCTTTGCCATTTCTTCAAAAGGCATACAACCTTCAAAATATATTTCTTTTTCAAATTCTTTTAATTCTGTAGTTTTAGCTGTTATTAACTCACGATAAAAATGATAAAACTCATCTTTAGTCATTGGACAATTAATATAATCCGCATCACCTTTATCATAACGTGATTTGTAATATGCTTTACTAAAATCAATACTATCTTTTTCAATTATTGGAGCTGCAGCATCATAAAAATAAAATGTATCTTGCTCTAATATTGATTTAATTGATTCAGATAAAGCAGGACTTGTTAAAGGACCAGTTGCAATAATTACAGGTCCATCCATGATTTCAACTAATTCTTGATTAATAACATTGATATTAGGATTATTTTTAATTAACTCTGTTACTTCATTAGAGAAGTTTTCACGATCAACTGCAAGTGCACTACCAGCAGGTACTGCATGCTTATCTGCAACTTGCATTATTAAACTATCCAATTCTCTAAGTTCTTGTTTTAATACCCCAACACCATTCACCATAGAATTACTTCTAAATGAATTAGAACAAACAAGCTCCGCAAATTTATCACTTTTATGAGCTGGTGTCATCTTAATTGGGCGCATTTCAATTAAATCTACCATAAACCCACGTTTAGCTAATTGATAAGCTGCTTCACTTCCGGCAAACCCTGCCCCTATAACACTAACTTTTTTATTCATCATTTATTTTTCCTTTACACTAGCTTTTTTTGTTGTCGCTTTTTTTGCAACAGTTTTTTTAGTTGTTGTTTCTTTTTTTGCTGTTGTTTTTTTCTCTGCTACTTTTTTTGTTGCTGTTTTCTTAGTAGCAGTTTTCTTTGCTGCTGTTTTTTTAGTCGCTTTTTTCTTTACAACTTTTTCAGTATTATTTTCATCAACTACATCTGTAGTAGTATCATCACTCTTTTTAGCTTTTTTCTTGAAAGAAGGTTTTTTCTCACCCTCAATATTTTCGATATGTCGACACTTAGGAAAGTTTGAACACCCCAAAAAATAATTCCCATAACGCGACTTACGCTTCAATAATTCACTATTACACTCAGGACACATAATTCCTGATGGTTCTGGCACTTCTTGATTCTCTTTTAATATTTTACGAGTAAACTTGCACTCAGGATATGTTATACATGAAATAAACTTACCAAAACGACCTTGTCTATATACTAAATCAGCCCCACATTCAGGACATGGCTCATTTAATTTCTCAAGTTCCTTTTTCTCCATCTTTTCATCAGCATTTTCTAATAACGGAATAAAATTATCATAAAACGTTCTTAAAAAAGTGACATTATTCATTTGACCTTCAGCAATTAGATCTAATTCATTTTCCATATTAGCCGTGTACTTAACATTAATAATTGTATTAAAGAATTCATCTAATTTATCACACGTTAAAACACCTTGTTCAGTTGTAAAGAAAACCTTATTTTTACTACCTTCACTCGCCTTATCTAAAGTTACATAATTTCTAACACAAATAGTTTCTATAATAGAAGCATAAGTAGATGGTCTACCGATACCTTCTTCTTCCATTTGTTTAATTAAACGAGCTTCACTAAATCTTGATGGTGGCTCAGTAAAATGCTGAGTACCTAAAACACTTAGTGCATTAATTTGTTGTTGTTCTTTTAGATCTGGTAAGAAAGTATCTTTACTGCTTTCAAAATCCTTCATTAATTTTAAATAACCATCAAATACTAATTGAGATCCATTAGCGTTATAATCATAAATACCATTACTTACAATAATTGCAACAGCATTACTTTTAGAACTTGCCATTAATGATCCTACTGCTCTTGAATAAATTAGTTTGTATAATTTATTTTGTTCAGGAGTCAAATATTTTTCCATTAATTCTGGAGTATTTTCAACACTTGTTGGGCGTACAGCTTCATGGGCATCTTGGGCATTATTATCTTTTTTAACTTTATATACACCTAAATAGTCCTCACCAAATTCACCTTTAATAAATTCACGAGCACTTTCAATAAAAACATTACTTAATCTTGTTGAATCGGTACGCATATAGGTAATTAAACCTTCAGTTTTACCACTATGTGTTACACCTTCATATAGGCGTTGTGCAATTGACATTGTTCTTTTAGGATTAAAACCAAGTTTTGTTGAAGCTTCTTGTTGTAATGTAGATGTAATAAGAGGCATTTTACTATCTTTTTTTCTCACTGATTTTTTAACACTACTAACAATAAAAGGATTAGTACAACTATTAGTAATGATATTTGATTCTTCTTCATTATTAACAACTGCTTTTTTGTTATCTATTTTATTTAAAGACGCGTTAAAAGCCATATTTTCTTCATTGAATTTAGCTTCAATTGTCCAGTACTCTTCAGGTATAAAAGCCTTTATTTCTTTTTCTCGATCTACAATTAATTTAAGTGCCACAGATTGAACTCTACCAGCAGACTTACTTTTTATCTTTGTATATAATAATTTAGATAACTTAAAACCAATAATACGGTCAAGTATTCTTCTAGTTTCTTGTGATTTAACTAAATCCATATCGACTGTACGAGGATTTTTAAATGCATTAACTACAGCATCTTTAGTAATTTCATTAAAAACAACGCGATTATTTTCACTTAAATCAACTCCTAGTGCATCTGCAAGATGCCAAGAAATTGCCTCACCTTCACGGTCTGGATCGGTTGCAAGATAAACAAAATCACATTTTTTTGCTTTAGCTTTTAATTCTTTAAGTGTTGGTGCTTTTTCACGACTAACAGAATATGTTGCCTCGAAATTATTATCGACATCAACACCTAGTCCACCCTTACCACGGGTAGCTAAATCTCTTATATGTCCTTTAGAAGACACAACTTCAAAGTTTTCTCCTAAATACTTTTCTATCGTTTTTGATTTTGATGGTGATTCCACAATTACTAAATTTTTCATAAGTCCTCCAAAACATATTTATTGCATTTAAATATATTGACACATTTTTATCAAAATCACAATTAATTTTACCAAATAAGTAATATTTTTAGCTAAAATGACAACTTTTTTAAAATTTTTGATCTAAATCACTAATTATTATAGCACCTTGACCTATTAAATGATTGCATCCACTTACATCATTTTCCTTTAAACAACAGGGAACACAATAGATATCCCGTCCTATTTCAAGCGCTTCATTGACTGTAATTGATGTGCCTGAAGCAATTTTGGCTTGTGTCACAATCAAAACATCACCAAGAGCTGCTATAATTCTATTACGCCAAATGAAATGATGTTTTAAAGGCTTTGTATATATAGGATACTCACTAATTATCAATTGATTAATTTTCATTAATTTATATAATTCGTCACTTGATATAGGATAATGATAATTTAAACCACAAGCAATAACGCCAACTGTAAAATGATTAATACTTGCTTTATGTGCAATACTATCAATTCCTTTCGCAAGACCACTAACTATTAATTTATCTAAATTATTATTCACTATTTTTTCAGTTACATATTTGCCGTATTCACTTGCAATTCTAGATCCCACAACACTAATACTTGGCATATCAAGTAATCCTAAATTGCCACAATAATAGATTATCCATGGTGGATATCTTAAGTCATATAGTTTTTTAGGATAGTTATATTCACCAATTGTTACGAATAAATATTTTGAATCAATAACATAATATTTTTCATGATTTGCAATTGCCTTTGCTATTTTACTCCAATCACCATTATAAATATGTGCATAATAATTAATTGCTTCTTTCATAAAATCACCTACCAATTATTTATTAACATTATAACTTTAGTTCCTATAATGTTATAATATTTATACGGAGGTTTTTATGAACAATTATTTATTTATCATCGGTACATTATTAAATATTATAACAGCATTTTTATTTATCTACGACAAATATGCATCGTCACGTAGATTACAAAGAATAAGTGAAAAAACATTTATTCTTTTATCAATTTTTGGAGCATCAATAACTTTATATTTTTTAATGTATATCATCCACCATAAAACAAGAAAAATAAAGTTTACAGTTTCATTACCTTTAATAATAACAATACAAATTTGCTTTCTTTTTTACCTTAGTTGTTAATCATAATTTTATATATCACATGATATTTTAATTAATATCTTATAAATACCAATTGCTTATAAATTAAATCTTAAATAAAAAAAACAATAATATAACCATTTTATTTTTAAGTGGCTAATTATTGTTTTTATATATCAAGTTTATTTTCTAACATTTCTCTAACTGGGTTATAAGTCTTGCGATGTATTTCAAGTATCCCATGTTCTTTTATCATTTCAATATGTAACTTAGTACCATATCCTTTGTGTTTATCAAAGCCATATAAAGGGTATTTAAGAGCATATTCATTCATCATGTTATCTCTTGTAACCTTTGCTAAAATACTAGCAGCAGCGATACTTACACTAAGCGTATCACCCTTTATAATACTATGAACAACTTTACCAACATCTTTTAATGGCATTGCATCCGTTAAAACAATATCAGCATTCATTTCCTTAGCAATTTTTTCCATAGTCATTTGCGTAGCTCGATAAATATTATACTTATCAATATCATCTACCGAAACTATTTCAATTTGATAACTCAATGCTTGATTGATGATTAAGTCATAAAGTTCATTTCTTTTTTTAGCACTAATTGATTTAGAATCATAGATTTCTTCACTATAAAAATCCAATGGAAAAATAACTCCACACACTACAAGTTGCCCTGCAAGTGGACCACGCCCTGCTTCATCAATACCTATTACAAGTTTTTTATCTGGCCAATAAAGCATTTCAAATTCATTAGCACAAATATGTTTTACTCGACTTTTTCCCATGTTACTCTACCAACCTTATCATCACGAAGTTCATTTAAAAATATTTCCATCGTTCTTTTATAATCAACTTCATCTCCAAGTCGCATAAACTTACGGCTTAGTCCTATTCTTTTTAAAGTTTCATAAGGATCTTCACTAATTTCAATGTTATATCTTTGAATTAAATTATCAGGATACTCAGTAATTAATCTTTTAAGTGCAAAAATAACAATATCTTCAATCGGTATAACTTCATCACGAATTGCACCTGTAAGAGCTAAATATAAACCAACTTGTTGATCCTCAAATTTAGGCCATAATACACCTGGTGTATCTAAAAGTTCTAAATTTTTATTAAGTTTTACCCATTGTAATGCACGTGTAACACCTGGTTTATCAGCTGTTTTTGCAATTCTTTTTTTGGCGATAGCATTAATCATTGTAGACTTACCAACATTTGGAATACCACAAACCATTGCTCTAACAGCGCGAGGATTAATTCCTCTACTGATCATTTTATCAATCTTAGGTTTCATTACCTGTTGACATGCATTAGTTAAAATTGATATTACATTATCATTAAGTAAATCAATTGCAATTACTTTAGTTGTTTCATTTTCTAAATGTTTAATCCATTTATTTATTTCAACTAGTTCACCCTTATCTTTTTTACTTAATAAAATTAATCTTGGTTTATTTTGAATAATTTGTTCTATCATCGGGTTTTTTGATGAATAAGGAATTCTACAATCACGTATTTCGATTACCATATCAACAGTCTTGATACTTTCAATCATATTACGCTTCGCTTTCATCATATGCCCTGGGAACCAATGTATATTTTGACCTTTTGATTCAGGCTCATCATTACATTTTTCTAATCTTTTTCTTTTACGAATTTCTTGTTTTTGATGCATATCCATTTAAAGTCACTCCTTTATTTATATATTAGGCATTTTATGACTATTTAATCAATTCAATTACCATTATAATTATTTGAATCCAAACTCACTTATAGGAAAAATTCTTAATATATTTTTGGCAGTAATATCACCTAATTTAAATGCACCATAATAGCGAGAATCACTTGAATTTGGTCTATTATCACCCATTATAAATATCTCATCTTCACCAAGGTTTACTTCAGCAAAATCACTTGTAAAAGTATCTTTACCACCTTGACTATTCATATAATCATCAGATAAAAAATCTTCTACTATCGGTTTATCATCAATATATATAGTACCATTAACACACTTTATAGCTTCATTAGGTAAACCAATTATTCTTTTTACAAAATGTTTGTTATCTTCTGCTTCCACTATAACAATATCAAAACGATCAATATTACTCTTATTAAATACTTGAGAAAATCCGACATCTTTATCTTTTAAAGTTGGATACATTGAACTTCCATCTACTTTTATTGGTTGCGCAATGAATGATGTAAATAAGAAAACAAAAACTAGACTAAACGCAAATGTTTTAAGCAAACTAATTACTTCTGTTTTAATTTTTTCCATTATGTTTCCTCCAATTAAATAAAAAGTCGGTACAAGACCGACTTTATTTTTTTAGCGAATTTCTTTGATACGTGATGCTTTACCAGATAATCCACGAAGATAAAATAATTTTGCTCTTCTAACTTTACCTTTACGAACAACTACGATATTTTCGATAATTGGTGAATGTGTTGGGAATGTTCTTTCAACTCCTACACCACTTGAGATTTTACGAACGATGAAAGTTTCACCAATTCCGCTACCCTCTTTTGCAATAACAACACCTTCGAATGCCTGGATACGAGATTTGTCACCCTCTTTAATACGAACGTCTACTCTTACTGTACAACCTGGACGGAAGTCAGGAAGATTTGGACGAAGTTGTGCTTTACCAATTTCATGTACTAAACTTAAATTCATTTGATTTTCTCCTCATCATATAGTCACAATATTCTTGCATCATGTGCAGCGGAATACGCTAGCCACTAAAGGCTTGTATATAATAACATAAATCTCCGTAACTTTCAACTATATTTAACTTTTTATCATTATAATTTAAAAAATACATATTATAGTATTATATTTTTTATAATTTAGAATAATATGTTCTAATTATTTATTCTAATTCAAATAGATCTTCTACTGTTGTTTTTAGTAATTTCGCAAGGTTCATTGCTAATTCTAATGAAGGATTGTATTTATTATTTTCAATTGCAATGATAGTTTGACGACTTACATCAAGTGTTGTTGCTAAATCCTCTTGACGAAGACCTGCTTGTTTTCTTAATAACTTAATATTGTTTTTCATAATTTACAATATATACTCACTTATCATATTTAAAATTGTAACAATAGAAAGCACAAAATAAAAAATTGCAAGAATAACTATCATTTTATTAGATATACTTTTAGGTTGCTTATATTCTTCAGCGCCTTCTATCATCTTGTTTTGGATGTACTTCTTGCTTAAAACTTGTACAACTATTCCACTATTCATAATAAGAAAAGGCAAACTATTCATCTCTCCAGTATTAATAAATTTTATTAATTCAACAACTTGCCAAACAAGAAGAGACCCTGCCAAAACTTTATATCCATACATGTATGCTCTAGCGTCTATTTTTTTTTCCATTTCATCCATTTTTTCCATCTATTTACCTCCTTTATTAATTAAAACATTTATCATTATATATCTCTAATTTATAATTACTTCAAAATCATTTTAACAATTTCGCTAATATTAACTATAATCTAAAAAACAACAGTACTACTCTGTATCAAATATTGAAAATTATAATAATGAATTGCACTTATTATTTTTAAAATTTTAAAACATATAATCACTTATCAATTTTAAAATTACAGCAATAGAAAGCACCGACCAAATAATTGCGCGAACTACTTTAATTTTATTTGATAAACTTTTAGGTTGTTTATATTCTTCATCTCCATCAACCATCTTTTTTATCATGTACATTTTAGTTAATTCTTGAACATATAATGCAGAATTGAGAATAAAAAAAGGCAAAAGGTTCATCTCTCCAAAATCAAACCAATATTTTGATGCTTCTATAACAGACCAAACAACAAGACAAACCACCAATACTTTATATCCATACATGCATGCTTTAGAGTCTATTTCTTTTTCCATTTCATCTATTCTATCCATAAGTTATACTCCTTTATAATGTTAAACTTTCTTTACATTTATACATTACCATCATCACCGGATAATGTCAAGACTTCTTTACATTTCGAGTTAAAATTGTTAATAATCCACATTAATGCTTTTTTTAAAAAGAAAAACTCTATAATTTTAATATAATGTGGAAAACTTTACTATTTTCACCTTAAATAATAGTAAATATGCATAAAAAAAGACATCAAATAAGATGTCTTTTTTAATAAACCTGGCAACGTGCTATC
>CAMQTJ010000055.1 GCA_947037125.1 uncultured Holdemania sp. | reverse complement strand
CCCAAGTTAGTTTGTTGCTTAATTAGTAGAAACCCCAGTTAAGTTTGGGGCACCTAAATAACATTTAATAATCAAAATTATAATAAAAAGCAGATTACAAAATCTGCTTTTTTTACAATTACTTAGTTTTATTAGTTAATTCTTTATAAATATCAATATAATTTAAACAACTATTTGTCCAACTAAAATCTTTATTCATTGCTCTTTTTATCAATCGATTAAATGCTGGTTTATCATTATAATATACGTACATTGCATAACCGATAGCTGACATCATATCGTGAGAACTATATGATGAAAAACTAAATCCACAACCTTCATCAGTATACTGATTATATGGCATAACAGTATCTTTTAATCCACCTGTTTCTCTAATTAATGGTAAACTACCATAACGCATTGCTATTAATTGACTTATACCACAAGGCTCAAAATTACTAGGCATTAAGAATATATCACTACCTGCATAAATTAAATTTGCAAGTTGCTCATTATACCCACAATAGTAAACAGCACGATGTGGATATCCATTCTCAACATTTCTCAAAGCATTTTCTATATGACTATCTCCACTACCTAAACAAACAAATTGAACATCATTTTTCATAATATTACCAATTTGCTCTAAGATTAGATTTAATCCTTTTTGATTAGTTAATCTACTTACTATACCAATCAATAATACATTATTATCTTTACGTAAACCAAGTTTTTCTTGAAGGGCTTGCTTATTAGCTTTTTTACCTTC
Source organism: uncultured Holdemania sp. (assembly GCA_947037125.1). Lineage (GTDB taxonomy): Bacteria > Bacillota_I > Bacilli_A > Erysipelotrichales > Erysipelotrichaceae > RGIG1896. Next base: position 15,086 of record CAMQTJ010000055.1, on the reverse strand, counting down.
CACATAGTTATCCACAGAATAATTTTTTACTAAAGTTTTATCAGTTTCTGGATTATAAAGATCAAGATCAATACCGTTTACTATACCACTTAAATCATTTTCTCTTAATCTTAAAACATTTTCTAGGTTTTCACCAAATTCTGGTGTTAATATTTCATGTGCATAAGTACTTGAAACTGTTGTAACTTTATCAGCTACTACAATTCCTGCCTTCATATAACTAACTCCATCATTAAATCTCAATAGACCATTATAGAAATACTCTTCTGATAAACCCAAACAACTTCCCATAATACTTTTAGGAAAATATCCTTGAAATAAAATATTATGAATAGTGTATACAAATTTAATTTTCATCATTTTTTTAACATTAGCATAATGAACTTTATTAATAATTGGAACTATACCAGTATGCCAATCATTTAAATGCATAACATCAGGATAAAATTTGATATTTTGCAGCATTTCTAATACAGCTTTAGCAAAAAAAGCAAATCTTTCACCATCATCACCATAACCATATAAAGTTTCTCTTTCAAAATAATTTTGATGTTCAATAAAATAATAAATTACTTTACCAACTTTTGTTGAATAAACTGTTGCAACTGTATCAATATCACCACTTTTAACTTCAAATGTTGCTAATTTATCAAAAGTATCACGATATTTAATAGCAATATTTAAATAAAGAGGTAATACAACTCTTGCATCAATTTTATTATCAGTCATTATTTTAGGCAAAGAACCAATTACATCAGCTAAACCACCAGTCTTTACAAAAGGAAGTCCTTCTGTAGCAACATATAATACTTTCATAAATCCACCTATATTCTTCCAAATTTTTTAACATATAATGGAGCATCAATTTGACCATTTAATTTTTTAACATGATTAACTATAGCTTCTTTATCAACTATAACATTTTCAAGTTTCGCATTTTCACCAATATAACTATCAGCTAGTAATACACAATTTTTTACAACCGCACCCTTTTTAACTACAACATTACGCCCAATAACGCAGTTTTCAACTTCACCTTCAATATAACAACCATTTGAAATTAAAGAAGATTTAACATAAGCACTTTCAGTATAATGTGTTGGAGCACTATCACTAGTTCTTGTTAAGATAGGCCAATTATTTTTAAAGATTACAGAAATATTTTCAGCATTCTTTAGATCTAAACTTGTTCTTAAATATGCACTTAAGCTATTAATACAACAAACTTCACTTTTTAGTGAGTAACCACAAACTTTAGCTACAGTAAATTGATCTTCTATAATATCTCTTAATGTATAAAGTTCACTCATTTCTGCTGCTTTTTCGATTAGTTCAACAAAATAATTTTTCGACATTACATAAGCTTCTAAAGAAATATTACGTTTTTTAAATTTCCCTAAATTTTTCTCTATTTTTTCAACTCTACCTGTTTCATCAAAAATAAGTGTATCACAACCTAAATAATAATTTTTTGCAGAATCAGAATTTTTATAAATCATTGTAATATCATTTTTTTCTTCCATATGATGCTTTAATACTTGAGCAAAATCAATATTATAAACAAAATAACTTGGAGCAATAACAACATATGACATAGGAGAATCTTTTATCATTTTTAAATATTGAGTAAAACATCCAATATCATGATTATAAACATCATTACTATAATTACTATCAGCAGGTAAAATACTTAATTTACCACGCTTTGGATTAATATTATATTGTGATCCTCTACCAATATGTTCAAAAATAGAACGAGAAGATTTTTTTGTATAAACTTGAATATTTTCAATTCCTGAATTTGACATATTAGATAAAACAAAGTCAATTAAACGATAACGCCCCATAAATGATATTGTATTAATAGTACGATAATCACTTAGACCAGCAATATTAACTTCATCACTTTCAAAATTAACAATCCCTAAAATTTTATCCATATGTTTAAACCTCCTTTGAATTCTTTTTAGTTACAAGTTTAATCGGTGCATTATCACCATCACCATGAACTTTATTTGCTAATATCGTAACATCTTCTTGAACAATACATCGTGTAATAGATGCATTTTCTTTAACAGTAACACCTGGCATTATAACAGAGTCAACAACTCTTGCACCTTTTTCAATTACTACTCCACTAAATATAACAGAGTTTTCAACATAACCATTAATGATAGAACCTTGATTAACATATGCATTATTTACACTACCATAATCACCTATAATATGAGGAAGTGAATCATTATCCTCTGTATATATTTTCCAAGAAGTATCACCTAAATCTAAACGATTATTAGGTTTTAATAAATCTAAATTAGATTCCCATAAGCTGTCAACTGTTCCAACATCTTTCCAGTAACCTTTAAATCTGTAAGCCATTATTTTCTTATTTTCTGCAAGTAGTGCAGGTATTATATCATTACCAAAATCATGAGAAGACTCTGGATTTTTATCATCACTGATTAAGATTTTCTTAAAAGTTTTATAACTAAAGATATAAATACCCATTGAAGCTAAATTACTCTTAGGATTTTTTGGTTTTTCTTCAAATTCAATAATTTCATCATTTTCATTTGTATTCATAATACCAAATCTTGTAGCTTCTTTAAGCGTAACTTGAAGTACAGCTATTGTACAATCAGCTTGGTTTTTCTTATGTTCTTCTAACATCAAATCATAATCCATTTTATAGATATGGTCACCTGAAAGTATTAAAACATACTCAGCTTCCATTTGATCTAAAAAATCAATGTTTTGTGTAATAGCATCAGCAGTTCCTTGATAAAGTCCAAACCCTGCGCCATCTTTTTCACGAGGTGACAAAACAAATACTCCACCATCTTTTGAATCAAGTCCCCAATGCTGATCTCTTGCAACATAAGAATTTAACAACACATTTTCGTATTGAGTTAAAACCCCTACTACTGAAACGCCTGAATTTGCGCAATTACTTAGTGGAAAATCAATAATACGATATTTCCCACCAAAATGTACCGCTGGTTTCGCAACTTTTTTAGTTAAATCATAAAGTCTGCTCCCTCTTCCCCCAGCAAGAATCATAGCAACCATATTGTCTTTTCTCATTTTCTTGTCCTCTAACCGTTATCGGCTTTATACTTATATTATAGCCTATATTGATATGTTTTTCACTATTAATTTCGTTAATAATTAAAAAATTATCAAATATAATTCATTTTACTCATATTTAAGTTATTTTTACTCAAAATTTCTTTAAATTTTAGATTTTTTTCAAGAAATTCCTTATTTTTCCAAAATAAACTCTATGTAAGCGTATACTTGATGCCAATTTTTTGAATTTTTTTATAATATTTACTGATTTTTTATAAAATTTTTAAAAAAAATCTATGAAATTCACCTATATTCTTTCAATTTACCATGATAATTTCAAAAAAAAACTGCCACATATTGCGACAGCCTCTATATTTTTGAAATTTATTTTATTATCGTAATTTCTTCATCTAAATCGATAAAAACATCATTATCATCGATCATTGTTGTGTTATCTAAAACAACATCGGTATTAACTTTTTCAACCGTATTTATCTTACCACGTAATCGATCATCATTATTTAAATTTCCACCTGAAACTAAACTATTAGCTCCTCTAACACCAAAAAATTCACCAGCTATTTGCTTATCAATAACAAATTCTATAACACTACCATCAACTGATTGTGAACAACCATTCACTGTATGTGCATCACTTTTCGCATCCACTTTCACAACTGGTATGACAATATCTGTATCTAATGTTATATAAAACTTCGAACCTATTTCACCATAATAACTTCCTAAAGCAACTCCAACAAACCCATTTTCATCTATTAATAAGCCTGTTTCTTCATCCACACTCATATTGTTTTCAATGTATTTATATTGCTTTGAATTTTTTGAAGTTATACTTTTATAACTCATATATGTCTTAGTTGCACTTGTTGAACAAGCATCAATTTCTTCTGATTCAAATTCTTTTACATATTCATCTAAATTTTCTATAGAAAAATCATCAATACTAAATCCTGATAATAGTACAAACATTGATAAAACCACTAATATTAAATTTATTTTTTTAAACATTTAATCACCACTTCCACTTATTAGTATAACAAGATTAAAAATAATTGCAAGTTATGCCTTATTTGTAAGCGATAACACATCAGATATAAAGTATAATGACCCTGTTATTAGTACACAACCTGTATTTCCAGCATAATTTTTCGCAACTTTAATTGCTTTTTTAAAGTCCTTAATTTTTTCAAAAGAATCGTCTTCATCAATATCTTCTAGCTTTAAACAACGATAAAATTCAAATTCAGTTATAATTAACTTATCACAATTTTCACTAAGTTTACTTATCATTTGTGTTTTATCTTTATCTTTAAGACATGCGAAAACTATACAAATAGGTTTTGGTAAGTCCGCAATATTTTTACACAATGAATCAATCGCAGGCATGTTATGAGCACCATCCACAATGGTTAAAGGACTATTATCAATAATTTGAAAACGTCCTTTCCAATCAGCTTGTTTTATCCCTTCAAAAATTTGTTTTTGACTTATATCAACAATTTTATTATCTTGTAAATAATTAATACATTCAATCGCAACACTTGCATTATTAACTTGATATTTCGCAATCGTATTTAATTCATAATCATTATTTTGATATGTAAAATTTAATGGACTATTTCTTGTTATTTTATATGGTGCAATAATCTTTAAATCTGCATTCATAACTTTACAATGATCTTTTAATATTTTCTGGCAACTATCTTGTATAACACCATTAATTAAAATACCATTTTGTTTAACTATTTGACATTTTTCAAATGCTATTTTTTCTACAGTGTCACCTAAGCGATCAATATGGTCTAAACCAATAGATACAATAACCGACATCAATGTATTTTTAATATAATTTGTACTATCAAATCTACCACCCAAACCAACTTCTAATATAACAAAATCAACTTCACACTCAATATAATACCTAATAGCTATATCTAAATCGATTTCAAACATATTAAAATTTAGTTTTTTATAATCCATAACTCTTTGATTAAATAAGCGTAAAAAATCATGTTTTGATATATTAATATCATTAATTCTTATTCTATCTAAATGAGTAATTAAATGTGGTGATGTAAATGTTGCAACCTTATATTTATTCGTATTTAAAACACTTCTTATAAAATTAACACAGCTACCTTTACCATTAGTACCGGCAACATGAATTATTTTTAATTTTTCAATATTATCAATACTATTAATATAGTTACTATATACTTCCTTATTGCCATTAATATTTCTACAATTAGTAATATAATTGATAGCACTATCACAATCAGTATACTCATAAACACTAAAATCAATAGGTATTTGATTAGTCTGTAATAAGTATTGATTACACCTTGAAAATGGTTTACTATCAAAAAAACTATGTCTACAAGATAATGGTGATGGATGTGATGATTTAATAATTAAATTATTATCATTAATTAACCTTGCACTTTTAAAGGCATTATTACCCCATAAAATATAAACAATATTATTTTTGTATTTATTAATATATATAATAGCATTATCAACAAATTTTTCCCAACCAACTAACTTATGTGACATTGGTTGATTTTTTTTAACTGTCATTATTGTATTGATTAATAAAACACCCTGTTTGGCCCAACAACTTAAATTATTACCACATATTTCAACACCAAGATCATTTTTAAGTTCTATAAAGATATTTCTAAGACTTTTAGGTACTTTACTATCTAAAGTAGAAAAAGCAAGTCCGTGTGCTTGATTATGATTATGATATGGATCTTGTCCAATAATTACCACTTTAAGTTTGTCAAAATCACAATATTTAAATGCATTAAATAAATCTTCCCTATCAGGAAAAACACATTCACTTAAATACTGTTCATCTACAAAAGTGATTAATTTTTGATAATAATCCTTTTCTTTTTCTTCATTTAAAAAATTTTCCCAACTACATTTCATAAAATCACCTTTAAAAAAAACTGGATTTTTATCCAGTTAATTAATTCTTTCAATAATATCAACAACACGTTTAGTATATTTGCTACAAAGTTCATCACTTTCAGCTTCAACCATAACTCTAATCAACATTTCTGTTCCACTTGGTCTAACTAATATACGACCATTATTACCTAATTCAACTTCGATTTTTTTAACTTCTGATACTATTTCTTCATTATTTAAAATAAATTCTTTATCTTTAACTACAGTATTGATTAAAAGTTGTGGAAATATTTTAAGATCTTTACTTAACTCAACTATTGATTTATTTTCATAATACATAACTTCAAGTAATTTTAAAGCAGTTAATAGACCATCACCTGTTGTTGCATGCTGTTTAAATATAATGTGACCAGATTGTTCGCCACCTAAAATATAATCATTTTTAACCATTGATTCATAAACATACTTATCACCAACCCCTGTAATATCAGTATCAATATTAAGCGCGTCTAATGACTTAAAAAGCCCTAAATTTGCCATAACAGTAGTAACTATGGTATTTTTGTTTAATCGGTTATTAACACTTAAATATTTACCACAAATATAAAGAATATAATCACCATCAACCAAATCACCATTTGCATCAACAACAATCAAACGATCGGCATCACCATCAAAAGCTAATCCTAAATCATAATCAGAACTCTTTACAAGTTGTTGTAATCCTTGAGGATGCGTTGATCCACAATTAGTATTAATATTTAAACCATCAGGTTGATCATTGATTATTGTACAAACAGCACCCATTTTTTTAAGCAGTTTTTCAGCAGTTGTAACACTAGAACCATTAGCACAATCAACAGCAATTTTAAATTTATCTAATTTAAAATCGAATTGAGAACCAATATAATCAAGGTAAGTAGTTAATCCACTCTCATAATTATATACACGACCAATTTTATCACCACTAGCTAATTCAATAGAAGTAACTTGATCAATATATTTTTCAATTTGATCTTCTAATTGAGCACTAATTTTAACACCATCATGTGAAAACACTTTAATTCCGTTATCATAGTAAGGATTATGTGATGCAGATATCATAATTCCACAAACAAAATCTTCATTTTTAACTAAATAAGCAACACATGGAGTAGGACATGTTGATAATAAATAAACATTAGCCCCAGTACTTGTAGCACCTGCAGCAATAGCATTTTCAAACATATCACTTGATAAACGAGTATCTTTTCCCACTAAGATTTTGCAATTAGGATGAATTTTATTAAAATGATATCCTAAATATTGTCCAACTAAAAAAGCTCTATTTACATCTAAACTAGCATTAGCATAACCTCTAATACCATCTGTCCCAAAGTATTTACCCATCAATTTCTTCTCCATTTTCTTCTTTCACTTCTGTTTCACCAATAACATTTATTCGAATACTAGCTTTTACCGGCTTAAACTTAATTAATAATTCTGGTTTTTGATCAACTAAAATTTCAATTGATTGTTCTCCTAAAACAACTTTCGACATATCAATATATAAAGAAATATCTTCAGGTTTTATTTTATCAATATTTGTTTGTGTTCCAAATACTTCAACACTGTATGATGTTTGAAGATTTGAGTTTGATAATGTATATTTATTAACATTATTTCTATATGTTAGTGGAATATTATCAAAAGTTTTTGATACCATTTCACCTAATTTAATTTCCATATTTAAATTTGTAACACTTAATGAATTAACACCTGATGGAAGATTAATACCACGATATAATCTTTGATCTTTTGTTAACTGTGAAGCATCAAATGCAACTGTTATTCTATCTATTTTACTTAATACAGATTGTGGAGCATATACCATAAGCGAATTATGATCTAACAAAATACTTTCAATAGCCATATTATTAGGAATTTCACCTTGAGGTTCAACAATTATTGGAACTGTTTTATTAGGACTTGTAACTTTAACACTAACTTTAACAGTTTCAGGTTTAATATCAGCATCAACTACACGACCATTTTGATCATAAGCAACAAGTTTTGCATCTTGTTCAAAGTCTTTTACTTGACCTTCAACATCAATTAAAGCTTTAATAAAAGCAACTGAATCTAAAGTATCTTGTGAGGCCCTAACTGCAACTTTAGTCATATCAAATACTGGCTCTTCTAGTGCGAAAACACTATTTAATTTATCAGTATTAATATAATCATAACTAATTGAATAATTTTTAGTAACTTTTTCTTTAATTGTAACAGTTACAACACTAGGTTCAGCTTTTACACTAAGTTCTCCAAAAAAGTTTTTAGGTTCTAATTTAACTGTATGAGTACCAACACTTAATGAGTTAAGATCAGCAACAATTGTTGAATTAGAAGCACTTTGTTGCATAGCAAGTGTTGAACTATCACCAATTAAGCTAACGTCACAAGTTTCAGGAATTCCCGAAATTTCCCATTTATCAGAATTATAGTCAACAATAATTGGCATATCTTCAACTATTTTAACTTGCGAATACGTATTTTTAAATATTGAGTTTTCACCACTAAGATTAACTACACTATAAATCATAATAGCAATTAATAATGAAACTAAAACCCCATATTTAGGATTAAATAAGAAACGATCAATTGCACTACTAAAATATCTACCAATTCTAAATAAAGCACTCTCTAAGTCTTCATATTTTTTTGTAACTCTACGAGTTTGACTAGCAATTTTTTCAGCAAGTTCAACCTTTTCATCATCAGATTTATGTTTGTTAACATCCATTACAAGTCACCTCCATTACTATCTTTTTTAGAGTAATCCCACTCAAATGGCACATTATCAATTTTAACTTCTTTTCCATAGCTAAATTCAAAGTCTATTTTATCAAAATCAACTGTTTCAATTTTAGAAGTAAACTCACTTACAAAGTTAGCTGTTTTACTTTGATATTCATCTATAACATCAATATTATTATCCACTACTTCATGAATTACCTCAGCATCACTTAATGTAGTGACTTGATCATTAACTGACTTTTGCTTAAAAATAACTTCACTAATAATATCATGTTCTATTACTTTACTATCTGATGATTCCTTAATTATAGGTTTTATATTAAGTACTTTATCATTCTTAACATCAACTAAAGGCAATACATTATCAATCTTAGTAAATTTAGGTTTAATATCTGTCATATTAGTAGTATTTACTTTGACATCTTTAATTTTTTCTACACTAGGTACATTACTAGGTCTAATATCAAGAACATCAACTTTTTTATCTTCCACTAATAAAGCTTCATTATCTACAATTTTATTAACTTGATTTTCCTTATTCGTAATATTTAACTTGTTTTTCTTTTTATTTTTAGGCAATTTAACATTCAATTCATCTTGCTCTAATTGTTCAAATTTATCTCTTTTTATAGCTTTTTTCCTTTTTTCATGTTTATTATCTTGTTGCTTTAATGCAAATAATCCTTTAAAACCTCTAGGAGCATCGTTATTATTAGCAACATTAACTTCTTTTTCAATAATCATAACAGGTTTATTGCTATTCATTTTATTAAACCTTGTTGAACGTTCTTTAATTTCAATTTCTTCATTACATAAAATTCTTAACAAATAATCTCTAATCTCTTTTGCAGTTACCTGCCTAATATTTCCACTTTCAGCAATTGAAATACCACCTGTTTCTTCTGAGATAACAATTGTGATAGCATCACTAATTTCACTTATTCCAATAGCTGCTCTATGCCGTGCACCATAACGATTTGGTACATCTTGCCCAGTTGGTGGAAAATACGCACTTGCACAAGCAATTCGATCACCTTGGATAATAACAGCACCATCGTGTAAAGGTGTACTTGTTACAAAAATAGAAGTTAATAATTCAGTTGTAACATCCGAGTTTAATCTTGTACCTGTCTTAACATAATCAATCATTGATTGGCCCTGTTCTAGTGAAATTAAAGCCCCTGTTTGATCTTTAGATAATATCATAACAGCCTTAACTATTTCATCAACTAGACGTTCTTTTTCATTACCTGATAAAGTGGAAATACGTGAAAACATATTACTTTTACCAAGTCTTTCTAAAAGTGTTCTAATTTCTGGTTGAAAGATAATAATAACAGCTATTACCCCCCAGCTAACAACCATATCGGCCAAATAACCAACACTTGTTAAACCAAACATATTCGCAAAAACTTTAACGGTCAATATTAAAATTATCCCCTTAAATATTTGTACAGTACGTGTATTATTTCTTACTATTTTAATTGTATAGTATATTACAAACCACATGATTGCTATATCTGCAATCGCGCTAGTCCATTTAAATATTTCTTGCCAAGCCTGATTTGTGAACATCGTGTGTCCTCCCTTCAGTTCATTCAATTAATTATACCATATTGTGCTAATTGGTTAAACATAACATTTAATATTTTTACACTTAACACATTTTTCCCATATTTTATATTTATTTTCAAATATAAACAATATAAAACAAATATTAATTGCAACATTACATAATATGCATTATCATTATATAAGTTAAGAGGTATTAATATGAATGAAAATATAACATACAAAAAAATAGGCAACAAAGAAATTTATATTTTAGGAACAGCACATGTGTCTAGTAAAAGTGCTGATGATGTAAATGAAATAATAAGTGAGGTTAATCCTGATTGTATTTGTATTGAGTTAGATGCAAAAAGATACGAAGGATTAAAATCAAACAAAAAATTTGAAGATAAAGACATAATTGAAGTAATAAAAGGAAATCAAGTAGGATATCTTTTAGTAAACATTATTTTATCATCATTTCAAAAAAGAATTGCCGAACAATCAGATATTAAATCAGGTCAAGAAATGATAACTGCAATAAATTATTGTGATAAGACTAAAACAAAGTTAGAATTAATTGATCGTGATATCCAAACAACATTTAAAAGAATTTATCGCAAACATTCTTTTTTCGATAAAATGAAACTAATGTATAGTATTATAACTTCAATTTTTGATGATAGCGAAATAAGTGTTGAAGAAATCGAAAATTTAAAACAACAAGATATGTTACAAGCAGCACTTAGTGAAGTTAGTAAAGAATTTAAAACTTTATCAGAAGTATTAATTTTTGAAAGAGATAAAATATTAGCACATAAAATTAAAAATGCTGACGGAACAAGAATTGTTGCAGTAGTAGGTGCTGCCCATGTTGGTGGTATTATACAAGCCATTGACCAAGAGTACAGTATTGATGAAATGATGACAATACCAAATAAAACATTTTTCTCAAAAATTATCGGTTGGATTATTCCAGCTATTATTGTAGGTCTTATAGTTGTTACTTTTTTTAACTCAGCACAAGTTGGATTAGAATCGATTGCTTCATGGTTTTTGATTAACGGTGTCCTTTCGGCAATTGGTGTATTAATCTGCTTTGGTCATCCATTATCAATACTTACAGCATTTGTGGTTGCACCGTTTACTTCATTAAATCCTCTACTAGCAGCAGGTTGGTTTGCAGGTCTTAGTGAGGCATATTTTAGAAAACCAAAAGTCAAGGATTTCAACAATCTATCAACAGATGTAAATACATTTAAAGGTTTTTATAAAAATCGTGTTACTCACATCTTATTAGTTGTAATTATGGCAAATGTTTTTAGTACCGTTGGAACATTAATTGGTGGTATTGACATTGTACAATCACTACTAAATCTATTTAATTAAGAATAAACATATGTTTATTCTTTTTTTACACCATTCTACTAATTTATTTTTTAAAATATTTTATTGATAAACAATAAAAAAAGCACTTACAAAGTAAGTACTAATTATTTTATGCCCACAAATCAAAAGGATATAGGCCATCATCTTTATATTTTTGAATATTTTCTACTACAAACGGCTTATCATCAGCATATGTAACACCAAACCATTTATCATTTGTAGACATTACCTTAATGTTTAATTCTTTTTCACCAAGTAATGTTGCAATTGCTGTTGGAATAACATGTTCACACTTAAGTGGATTGTCAATCACCCCTTTAACAATAAAATCATTAAATACGCCTTGGCATTGTTCAAAGATTTTTGGTGTAAATCCCCAATAATTCATTGAAGCTAATGTTCCATCTTCGCATTTTTGCCATTCATCACTAACTTCGAATTCTGCCGATTCCCCAACTTTACGTATTTTTTGGATTTCCACAATACTTTGTAGTTGAGAATCAATACTTTCACACACACCACGTGTAACTGTACCATTTTCAGTTAATGTATTTTCTAATACATAACCAACCATACCATAATTATAATCACTAACCTCATTTTTTAAAAAGTCATACATCAATTTAAATGAATTAGCTCCATAAAAATCATCAGCATTACAAATCATAAAAGGTTCATCAATAATATCACGACAAGCTAATAATGCATGAGTTGTTCCCCATGGCTTTTCTCTTGTAGGATCAATTGTTACACCAACAACATCATTTAGATCTTGATAAGCAAAAACAACTTCTATCTTACTTGTAATTTTATTTGTTAAGCTGTCTTTAAACGCTTGTTCATGTTCACGTCTAATTATTAAAACAACCTTTTTAAAACCGGCTTTAATTGCATCATAAATAGTGAAATCTATTATTGACTCACCATTACTACCTACAGTATCAATTTGTTTTAAACCACCATAACGGCTTCCCATACCTGCTGCTAATATTACTAAAACTGGATTTTTCATGTTATCTCTCCTTAAATTCATATTTATTATACCACATTAAATTATATTAAAATACGCACAAAAAACACTTTTAATTATTTTACTAAATTTATATATTCAATCATTTTAGTAACGACAAATAAAAAAGCAATACAAATCGTATCACTTTATTTATGCTAATTATTAAATGCGTCAGGCAAATCATTTTCTAATAAGATCGTATCATATATTGTAGCATCTTGGTAAATAAAACCGAACGCTTCTTTTACTGTTTTGCACACTACGATATTATCAGGATTAAATCCTACTTCATTTAAACCTTCTAAAATTGGCTTTGTCTGATTAATACCTACTAAAACAACAAAATCAACACGATCAAGCATATGTTTACCAAATTCTTTATTTAAATAAAATTGTTCTTTCCCTAAATCAATCATTCCCGGGGTAATAATATAACGCTTATTAGGCATCATTTTCATAACCTCTAAAGACATCTTTGATCCAGATGGATTTGAATTAAAAGCATTATCGATAAAAGTATATCCATTAATTTTTTTCACTTGTAAACGATGTTCAATATAATCAATTTTCTTAACTGCATTTACAAGTTGAGCACAAGTTATGTCCATTTCAAGACCAACACATATTGCAGCAAGTATATTTGCAATATTATGTTCACCTAACAACTTAGTTTCAAAACATACAATTTCTCCATTAATAACAACATCAAATTTAGAACCACTTGGTGAATAAACAATATTAATCGCTTGATAATCAACATCACTACTAGCTATTCCATAACTAACTATTTTACACTGATTATTAATATGATAATCACGAATATATTGATTATCTAAATTAATAATACCAACACCATCAATATCCAAATTTTCAATTAAACACATTTTTTCTTTAATAATATTTTGTAAAGAACCAAATGTATTAAGATGTTGAGGGCCAATTGATGTTACTACACCAAACTTAGGCTTGATAAATTTACTTAAATAATCTATTTCACCTACATGATCAGCACCCATTTCGCAAATAAATACTTCATGAATTGCTTTTAATTGTTCTCTAATGGTAATAGTAATACCCATTGGAGTATTAAATGATGCAGGAGTCATTAATGAATAATATTTCTCCGATAAAATTGCTTGTAGTACATTTTTACTAGAAGTCTTACCAAAACTACCAGTTATACCAACCTTAACACATGGCATTTGTTTAATTATTTTTTTCGCTAAAGATACAAAATATTTCTTTACAATTTTTTCAATAGGACTTGTAATAATTGCAACAAGATACATTAATATCCAACTAGTACAAACACTTACTAATATTATTAATGGATATAATTGTACAGTTAAATACAACATAATAAAATAATGCGTAATAATTTGCAATAATGTTATAACAAATATTTGTCTTTTAACTCTACTTGTAAAAACTAGAGGTTTAATAATTGTCTTCTTTTTATTTTCATATACTTTATAATTAATAAAAATAGATAAAATCATAAATATTACAAATAAAAGTTGAGCCCATAAAGTTAATCCTTCATTACTATTTAATACTACAACATAAATAATAACACTTACAATTACACCCACAAATAATCCAATAATTCTAATCTTTTTTCTTTTTAAGTCATTGATAAGCCATGAATGATAACGACCAACTTCATAACGATTTTGTTGAAAAATATGCAATGTATTCAACATTGGATATATAAAATTAAGACACAATAAAACAAATAAAATATTATTCACAATAATCCCCCTTCAAAAACGCTTCTAGCACTGCATTGAAACGATCTTTTTGATAATAATAAGCAAAATGACCCTGTTTTTCAAAAATAACTAAAGTTGCATTTTGCATCTTTTCTTCCATAACTTTGCCCATCCAAACAGGTGTAGCATCATCATTTTCACCATAAACTAATAAAACTTCACAACTAACTTTATTTAATATATCAATAACATTTTCATTCACAACACTCACAAAAGTTGATTTCATAACACCTGTTGCATTTTGATAATCACTAGAACCAGATTTTTTTTGAAATTGTTTTTGATAATTTTTGATTATAGGAAGTTTAAATACTTGTTTCATAAACTTATAAGAATATACTCTTAAATAATAATCAGCACCACGCTTATTTCTAAGACCTGCTGCCCCTGTTAATATCATTTTATAAACACTATTTTCACTAGCATAGCGAATCGCAATACGACACCCAAAAGAATGTCCAATTAAGATTGGATCAACTACATTAAAATTAGCTAAAAACTGCTTTAACCAATCAGTATAATCAACTGTCGAATAAGTACGATCAGGATTTTCTGATTTA